>NZ_JAGN01000003.1 GCF_000526675.1 Atopobacter phocae ATCC BAA-285 | reverse complement strand
TGACTTCCACAACACGGGCAACAATCAATCGGCTCGATTAATTGACCAGATAATAGGAAAGATAAACGTCCTTTAATTGAACATTTTGTTAACTTGTGGTCATAAATTTTGATGTTTTTATCGTTTAATCCGAGTAAAGATGATATAATATGTGTCATGGAACAGCTCTCCTTTATTATGGTTTAGGTGCTTATAATATACAGGAGATCTGTTCTTTTTTGTACCCTAAAATAAAAAATAGAGTTGAGGCCTTTGGCCATCAACCCTATAAATTATAGAACCATTGTAATGGACTAATGTATATTTTTAATTGAATAAAAAAGCGAATCAGTAAAAAGTCTTATAATATTAATTGTTATTTCTGATATACTAAAAGAAGTAAGGTGAGGTGACAACTATATGGTTGGAATTCAAACATTTTTTATTGTAGCTATACCATGGATTATAATAACAATATCGTTTATTCTTAATCGAACCATTGCAAAACAAGTAATAACTAAAAATCAAATAAGAACATTATTATTTTTCGTATTGTTGTTTGTAAATAACGAATTGTCTTTTCGAATGACTCATCATTTTCAATTAGGCGAATTATTTCTTATTTTAGGAGTGTTAGGTTTTGCGATGTTACTGCGTCGTCATTTATCACAACGAAAAATTTATGCCAAACCTTTTATCAAACGTTATATTAGTTGGAGTACGTTAATATTATTTGGGTTTTATTTTTACTGGTGTTATCAATATGTCATGTTATGGATAGGGGAATGAAATGAAAGTATTACTTTGGACAGAATTAGAAAATTGGGTTAGTCGATCAGGATTAGGCCGAGCTATAATTCATCAACGTCAAGCATTAAATTTAGTGGAAGTTGAACATACTTCAAAGTGGGAAGATCCAACTACTCAAATCGCTCATATAAATACATATTTTCCATTCTCCGTATGGTTAGCACGTAAGCTCAAACAAAAGAAGGTACCGGTGATTATGCATGGTCATTCGACTGTAGAAGACTTTAGAAATTCTTTTATCGGTTCTAATTTACTTGCGCCATTATTCAAAAAATGGCTGATTTATGCGTATCAATCTGGCAATGCAATTATCACGCCCACTCCCTATTCCAAAGCGCTCATCGAAAGCTACGGCGATATGCCACCGGTTTATGTTGTGTCTAATGGAATCAATTTAAAATTATATAATCGTGATAAAATTGATCCTCATGCTTTTCGCAAAAAATATCACCTGAATGCTGATCAACCAGTAATCATCTCTGTAGGTATGTGGATTGAGCGAAAAGGGATTTTAGATTGGATTAAACTAGCACAATCGATGCCGGAAGTGACTTTCATTTGGTTTGGTGAAACACCATTATGGCAAATACCTAGTCATGTAAGACAAGCAATTAAAACAGCGCCAGATAATGCTATTTTTCCAGGATATGTTCCTGCAAGTGAGTTAAGAGAAGCGTATGTTGGATGTGATGCGTTTGTTTTTCTGACACAAGAAGAGACTGAGGGTATCGTTTTACTTGAAGCACTAGCATTGAAAGTCCCAACAATCGTTCGTGATATACCTATTTATCGTGAGTGGTTCATAGATAATGAGCATGTGTTAAAAGGCAAACAAGTAGAAGATTTTAAACAAGCTATTTTATCAATTAAAAGTAACCCTACTCAAACAAAAAAACGTGTGGAACAAAGTTATCAACTCATTCAGAAAAATGATTTAAATGAGATTGGCACGCAACTAAAACAAATATATGAACAGATGATTGAAAATCACTAACAAAAGAAACGAGCGCTTTGTTTGACTCACTGAATGAATCACTTTATATTGATATCAGTTGGATAAGTCTATAACCAACTGGAAACCTGTTTATTCAGTGGAGGTATAATGATGAAAAATAACAATTTCTCAGATGTCGTCTTCAATCGACGATCGATTCGCGTGTATGATGAATCAATAAAGATTGAACGACAAGAAATGCTAGAAATGATTAATGAAGCGGTAAAAGCACCTTCTTCAATGAATTTGCAACCTTGGCGTTTTGTTGTTGTAGATACACCTGAAGGAAAAGAAAAATTAAAACCATTTATTCGATTTAATACACGTCAAAATGACACATCTTCAGCGATGCTTTTAATATTCGGTGATATGGAAAGTGTTGAATATGCAGAAGAAATTTATAATGCAGCAGTTGATGCAGGAACCATGTCTCAAGAAATGCGTGATAAGCAAATGGAAGCAATTATTCCTATTTATCAAAATTTAACACGAGAAAAAATTAATGATGTTGTTAAAATTGATAGTAGTTTATTCGCTATGCAAATGATGCTAGTGGCTCGTCATCATGGCTATGATACTAATGCGATTGGTGGATTTATCGAAGATAATTTAGCAGAAACATTTGGTCTAGATTCAACTCGTTATGTTCCAGTATTGATTTTATCGATTGGTCGAGCCATTGATAAAGGATATGAATCCATGCGATTAGATGCTGAACGCTTAACATCATTTAAATAAAATAAAAAAAACGAGTATCCCTATCAGTTAATCTGAAAGGAGATACTCGTTTTTTTAACGACGATTGGATAAATTAATATCAAAGGTAGTGTCACGATAATGAGGCAATTTTTGTAGTAAACGAAGGCCATTTAAAATAACTAAAATGGTACTTCCTTCGTGACCAATCACACCAATTGGTAAATTAATTAATTGGAATATATTTGAAATAATTAAAAGTGTTATCATACCTAATGCAAAGGTGATATTTTGAGTCGTTACGCGACGTACTTTACGTGCTAATTCGTGAGTATAAGTAATCGATTGTAAATTGTCACTCATAATAACAAAATCAGCTGATTCCATCGCAATGTCTGTTCCAGTTCCCATAGCAAAGCTTAAATCTGCAGTTGAAAGAGCAGGAGCATCATTAATACCATCACCTACCATGGCAACAGAGCCATATGTAGCTTGTAGTTCTTTAATTAAGTTAGTTTTATCTTCGGGTAAACAGTTAGCATGAACATCATCAATTCCTAATTCATTTGCAATTGCTTGTGCGGTTAAGTCATGATCGCCAGTTAATAAAACAGGTGTAATATGCAATTCTTTTAGTCGTTTAATGACCGCTTTAGCTTCTGGTTTCACATGATCCATCAGACTAATCATGGCCACACATGTTTGGTCTTGACCAATATAAATAATTGTTTTCCCTTGATGGAGTTCTTGTTGAGCAATTTTTTCAAACTGAGATGAAAGGGAATCACTAACAAATGAACGTTTACCAACTTTAAAAGTCTTACCATTAATTTGGCCCATTAAACCATGAGCATTCACTTCAGTAATATCATCAAGTTCTAAACGATCCATTGATTCAAATTCTTTTGTAATAGCTTTAGCAATAGGGTGACTAGAATGTTCTTCAATGGATTTAATAATTTGTTTTAGATTAGTTTGTTCAGTTTGAGATAAATGATCAGCAAAATGCACTTGATCTACTGTTAATTCTCCTGAAGTTAAAGTGCCTGTTTTGTCAAAAGCAATTGCTTTGACGTGGTATAGAGTTTCTAACATGGCTCCATTTTTAGTTAAAATACCATGTTTTGAACTATTACTAATAGCACTTAATATAACGGGAGTACTTGACGCAATTAATGCACACGGCGATGCTACAGTTAGAAGGACCATACCTCGATAAAGAGACTCATTCCATGTCCACCCCATGAAAAAGTGGAAAATTAATATAGCAATGGGCACACCAATTAAAACAGCATAGGCGTATTTATTTTCGATTTTTTTAATAAATGTTTCAGTTTGTGTTTGATTTTCTTGAGCGTCTTTAACGAGTTGAATGATTTTTGAAAAAACCATATCTTCAGCTAATTTAGTCACTTCCATTGTACCGGAAGCACCAACGTTGATTGTACCACCAAATAATTCATCGTTTATTTCTTTGTCGACTGGAACGGATTCACCCGTTAAACTGGCTTCATTTACTTGAATCGGTTCAAGAGCAAATCCATCAATTGGAATGACATCACCTTTACGAAGTAAAAGTCGGTCACCAATCTTTAATTCATCAATACCAATTTCTTTAGTTGATCCGTCACTTAATTGTATTCGAGCTGTAGTGGGTTGTTGTTCAAGTAAAGCTTCCATTGTTTTTTTTGATTTATCAGTAGCGTATGCTTCTAATGTACCTGATACAGCGAAAATAAAAATAAGTAATGCGCCTTCGAACCAGTAGCCAATCAAAGCTGCTCCAAGTGCCGCTACGACCATTAAAATATCGACGTTCAATCGTTTGTTTTCAAGAGAATCTTGAATCCCTTCAACTGCCTGTAAGTATCCGCCGATAACAAAAGCTAATAAAAATATAATGGTTTGAATGGTAGAAGTGGGGATTAAAAAGCCAATAACGATCAAAATCCCACTAATAACAGTTGTTGTTAGTGCTAATTTTTTCTCATCCATTTGATGTTCCTCCTATAAAAATATGTATTTAAGTTATTTAATTCAAGTGCAATTGAGAATGAAAAAATATCTCCAACACTTTATTTAGAATTATTATTATTAATCTGTCTATATTCTTACTATAGCAACAAAGAAGAATGTTGTCACTTAAACGGTACTGATAATCATTATCAGTTAAAACACATATAGTACTGGTTATCATTTAAAAATAAAATCGCTATTTATCGCGATTTTATCAATTAAATTGGTGAAATTTTTTCAATACTGTGGTAAGATGTATGGTAGGCATGTAAAAATCATGTTTTTAGAATTTTTTTGAGGTATTATCACTAGTTAGTAACTAGTGAAAAAGAGATTCTATGAAAAAATCGAGAAGATATATTTGTAGGAGGAATTTTTAAAATGAAAACATTAAAAGCTGAATTACGCGAACACACTGGTAGCGGACAAAGTAAAAAAGATCGTGCAGCAGGTCGAGTACCTGCAGTTATGTATGGTCATGGTAACGATGCAACAAACGTAACAGTTGATGTAACAGAATTAGAATTTTTAATTCGTGAAGAAGGCGCAAACGCGGTTTTTAACCTTGAAATCGAAGGTAAGAAACAACAAGTCTTCTTACAATCAGTTCAACGTCAATCAATTAAACGTGGAATCCTTTCAATCGACTTATTATCAGTTAAAGCTGGTGACAAAATCGTTGTTCCAGTTCCAGTTATCTTGGAAGATGGCGACAAACGTACAGTTGGTATTGTAAGTAAAAACTTAAGTGAAGTGGAAATTGAAACAGCTCCATCAAATATTCCAGAACACTTCATCGTGAATACAAGCCACTTAGAAATTGGTGATAGCATTACAGTTGCTTCAATCGAAGTTCCTGAAGGTGTTGTTATCTTAGCTGATATGGATACAACGATTGCTTCAGTTTCTGCACCTCAACAAGTTGATGAGCATGCAACGACAGAAGCAGCAGAACCATCAGTTATTGGTCAAGAAGAGGAATAATTAAACCAAAATAGGAGGTTTTAACGTGTACAGTATTCTATTAGCCGTTTTACTCGTCATTTCTGGTTTACTTATTGTGATTGTTGCAATGCAACCATCAAAAACAAATGCTGCTAGTTCATTATCTGGTGGTGCGGACCAATTATTTGGAAAGCAAAAAGCTCGTGGATTTGAGGCTTTTCTAATCCGAGTAACAGTTATACTAGGTACTATTTTCCTTGGTTTAACTCTTGCTTTAGAATTTCTTTCAAATCGTTAATCGAATCATTTAGAATAAGAATAAGCATTGATACGTTTAAAAGTCGGGGGAATGTGCCTCCGACTTTTTTTGTTCATGTGGATATTCAACAGCAATAAATGATAAAGGAAATGGTATAAAAAATGGATTTGAATTGTTATTTTACTCGATAGTCGGTAAACTATATATTGAGGTGTTAATTAATGACAAACGTAGATCAATTAGTAAAATTAAAAGGTACAAATCAGAAAGCCGTCATTTTAATTCATGGTTTTACTGGTACACCCTCTACTTTAAAATCACTAGGAAGCACAATTAATCGAGCTGGCTATACAGTGTATTTGCCATTATTAAAAGGACATGGAACATCGGTTACAAGTGACTTGTTAGATGTTGAACCTAGTCAATGGGTAGAGCAATTAAAAGAATTGTATGAAGAATTATCTCGAGAAGGGTTTACTGAAATTGCAATGCTCGGCTTATCTCTTGGAGGTATACTTGCTACTAAAATGGCAACGTTGCTTCCTTTGAAAGCGTCAGGTGTGATGTGTAGTCCCATATTAAAAGGTGCGATGAATTCAGAAAAATTACTTCAAGAATTTAATCGATATGTATTAGCAAATCAAATGGAACCAGCGGCTAAAGAGCATATTTTAGCGCGGTTTGATGAAATTGAGACATTTGCAAGCGAAATAAAGCCACAACTTGCTTCGATTGAACAACCATTTCTAATTGTTCAAGGAGGAGCAGATGATTTTATTCTTCCTGATCAAGCCTATGATTTTGCAGATGCAATGACGAATAATCAACAAATTACTTTTAAGTGGTATCCAAATAGTCCACACATTATCACGTTTGGCCCTGATCGAAATGAGTTAGGCCAGGATATCATTAATTTTTTAAATAATCATTTATAATAAGCGAAAAATAATTAGGAGGTGAGTGAATGAAATTAACTTACAATACGTTAAAAGAGTGGTTTGAACAGACCAATGGTTCATATTTTGTGAATCAGATTTCGGAAGTGTTTGAAGTCCAATCAAGTGCAAGTTTTAAACGGTTAGTAAAAATTTTAGCTCAACTAGAAGAAGAAAAATATATCGAAATAACATCAAATGGTCAATTTAAAAAAGCAGTCACTGTCGAAATGGTGGAAGGTTCATATACTCAAAATGATAAAGGATTTGGCTTTGTTCGAATTAATGAAACAGATCCAGATGTTTTTATTCCACGTGGCGCTCAAAACGGTGCGATGAATGGTGATCAAGTAAAAGTAGCCATTACTAAAGGTTCAAGTTACGTCTCTGACAAAGGTGCAGAAGGCGAAGTTGTTGAAATACTTTCACATCAGTTGAATCAAATCGTTGGAGAATATGAGGCCCTAGTTGAGCCTATCTTTAATCAACAAAAAGAAAAGCTCATTGGAAAAATTCATCCAATGAATAAAAAAGTAGCGAATTTTAATTGTTTCGTTAAAGAAGGTGGATTAAAAGTAGTTAATGGCACCATTGTAGCCATGGAAATAACAACATATCCAACCACTAAAACACCTAAGTATTTAGATGGATTAATTACAAAAGAAATCGGCTACAAAAATCAACCGGGCGTTGATATATTGTCAGTCTTATTAGAACATCATATTCCAACGACATTTGCTAATGAAGTGATGAAAGAAGTTCAAGAGATTCCACAAACGGTATTAGATGAAGAAATTGGTGAACGAGTTGATCTAAGACATTTACCAATTATAACAATTGATGGTGCTGACGCGAAAGATTTAGATGATGCTATTTATTTAGAAAAATTGGATGATGGACGTTTAAAACTTGGTGTATACATTGCAGACGTATCACACTATGTAAAAGAGGGGTCAGCAATTGATCAAGAAGCGTTGGAACGCGGAACGAGTGTGTACGTGACGGACCGTGTTGTACCTATGTTACCGACACAATTATCGAATGGTATTTGTTCGTTACACCCTAATGTTGATCGCCTCGTGTTGGGCTGTGAAATGTATTTCACGGCCGATTATCAATTAGTTGATTATCGCCTAGTAGAAGCTGTTATACGTTCAAAATATCGAATGACATATGATGACGTTAATGATATCTTTAAACGTTCTAATCCTGCTCTATTAGAGCAATACGCTGAAGTGGTACCGATGTTGGATTTAATGCGTGTATTACACGAAGCTTTAATGCAAGATCGTTATCAACGTGGTGCCATTGATTTTGAGACGAGTGAAGCGAAAATACAATTAGATGAACAAGGTTTTCCAATTGCTATTATTAAGCGTACGCGCTTCATAGCTGAACGTTTAATTGAATCATTTATGTTAGCAGCTAATGAAACAGTGGCGCGTCATTTTAGTCAATTAGAATTACCGTTTATTTATCGAATCCATGAAGAACCAACCGTAGAAAAAATGTTGCAATTTAGACAATTTATTCAATCATTTGGTTTATCATTACCAGATAGTGACGTTTTACATCCGAAAGAATTGCAAGACCTATTACAAGAAATTAAAAATGATCGCTTCGAACCAATTATTTCTAACATGATGTTACGTTCAATGAAACAAGCGAAGTATTCAGAAGAACCAGGTGGACATTTTGGATTAGCCTCTGAAGATTACACACACTTTACTTCACCTATTCGACGTTATCCCGATTTGATTGTCCATCGAATGATTCGCTTTTATGGATTCATGAATCAACCGGTGATTGAAGATACAGAAAAAGAACGATTAACGGATCAAATTGCAAACATTGCGATGCATACTTCTATGGCAGAACGTCGAGCAGTCGATGCAGAACGTGAAACGGATCGAATGAAGGAAGCCGAGTATATGGCTGGACATATTGGCGAAGTATTTGATGGTGTTATTAGTTCGGTCACACGTTTTGGATTTTTTGTAGAACTTGAAAATACTATTGAAGGTTTAGTTCATATGAATACGTTAGATGATGATTATTATCATTTTATGGATCGACGAATGGTATTAATAGGAGAACGTACTGGTGTACAGCATCGCTTAGGTGATAAAGTGCAAGTAGAAATAACACAAAGTAATAAAGAAACACGAACAATTGATTTTAAATTGATTGAAAATTACACATGGACAGCTGATCGAACAACAAGTGTGGTTAAACGTAAAAAAAATAAAAAACGCTCGAAGAAGCCTGCTAATAAAAAAACAGCTAACAAAAAGCCAAGTAAAACATTAAAATTAGCTGTAAAAGATAAAGCATCTTCAAAAACAAAATCAGTGAAAAAGAAAAAAAGAATGAAGCGTCAAAAGAAATTGAAATAAAGGGAGTATATGATGAAGAAAAAGACAGATGATAAGCCTTTAGCTCAAAATCGAAAAGCTTCGCATGATTATCATATTCTTGAAACCTTCGAAGCAGGAATGATTTTAAAAGGAACTGAAATTAAAGCAATTCGACAAAGTCGTCTCAATTTAAAAGATGGATTTGTAAGTTTACGAAATGGGGAAGCGGTTCTTAAAAATATACATATTAGTCCATTTGAACAAGGTAATATTTTTAACCATGATCCATTGCGAGATCGTAAATTACTTTTGCATCGCTCCCAAATTAGTAAGTTAGAAAAAGAAACCAAAGTAGGCGGCTTAACAATTGTTCCTTTAAAAGTTTATATTAAAAACGGCTTTGCAAAAGTTTTAATTGGTTTAGCTAAAGGGAAGAAAATGTATGACAAACGTGAATCTTTAAAACAAAAATCAATTAAACGAGAAGTTGACCGAGCATTGAAAGACTATTAAAAGTTAAGGGGGAATAATAATGAGTGAAAAAGGTGTAACTTTATACTTTATGCGACATGGTGAAACTTATTTAAATGCCTTAGAACGTATGCAAGGTTGGTCTGATGCACCATTAACGCCTAAAGGGAGAATTGATGTTCTTAGAAGTGGTTATGGATTAAAAGATGTAAAATTCAAAGCAATTTATACGAGTGATTTAAGACGAACTGTAGAAACAGCTCAGCTCGCTTTAAAATATAATCAATATATTAATGAGAATATTAAAATACATATGATGCGTGAATTTAGAGAAGTATTTTTTGGTTCCTTTGAAGGTGAAGTAGGTAGAGAAGCTTGGAAAAAAGTAAGAGAATTGGGATACAATGAAAGAGAATTCGATAAAACCTCTAAACATATTGTAATGGACCAATTAAATGCTTTTAAAGCGGCTGATCCAAAAGGTTGGGCAGAAGATTTCAATGAATTTTGGACGCGTGTCGAACGAGGTTTAGTTAAATTAATTAGTGAACATCGTGAGTCAGATGAAAATATTTTAGTTGTTAGTCATGGGATGACCATTCGCAATATAATGCATGAATTAATTCCTGACTTTGAACTAGATACACCAATTAAAAATGCAGCTATAACAGTAGTTGAATATCGCAATGGAAAATTTCATTTGAAAGCTCTAAATCAAATTAAACATTTTGTTGATGTAGAGTTAGTGAATGACGATTCGTTTGAAGAAATACCATTTGAAAATTGGCATATAGAAGTTGAATAATCATGCTGAAAATGGTCCTAATATTAACTAGGGCCATTTTAAGTGCTTTATGAAGAAGATGGATGAGTCTAAAATTTGTATAAATAAAAAAACCAACTTCAATCGTTCGTTGAAGTTGGTTAAATGCTAGCGAGTTGTATTTTCAACTCAATATACGTTCCAGGAGGGATTCGAACCCCCGACCGTTCGCTTAGAAGGCGAATGCTCTATCCTGCTGAGCTACTGGAACACAACAATATGAGTATAAGATATTTTTTATGAAAAGTCAACGTTATTTAAAGTGAAAAATATAAATTTTTTTAATTAAATGATCACTATATTGAACATTGAAAGAACATTTTAAGTAGACTAAAAATCATCATTATTTTTGAAAAAACAGGCGCTATTAACGCTTAAAACTAGGGTTACCTGTCATTTTAGCTTTTCGTTCGATTTTATGCTATAATAGAGATAACGGTGTTAGAGTTAAAGAGAGGGGCATGAGAGATCAATGAAATTATCAGATAAAATGCGTCAAACGGTCGAAACAGAACTTAGAAAAGGTACTAGTAAGTCGAGAATTGCCCATATATTAGATGTCCCATACGAAGAAGCATTAAAAATTATAGATGCTGTTCGTGAGGATTTAAGACCAGAAGTTGGAGATGAAATCGAATTTTCATTTCGTGAACATGAGATGTTCGGTAAAATTGAAAAACTTCTAATGAACTCTGCTGTCGTAAAAATAAATTGGTCTCATTCAGCTGAACAAATGCATGACATTTGTGAAGAGCGAACAATTGTTAATTTTAAAGACATTATTAATTTTGTTAATATCCAAAATGGAGAAATCAATTTAATTGCTGAAAAAGAAGCAAGTAATGCGTAATTAAATAAAAAACAGTGAATGAGCAAAGTTATCTTTGCTCTGTTTTTATTTGGACAGAACGTTTAAAATATAAATAGAAGTGAGGTGTATAATAGCAATGGATGAACTAAATAAAAATATTAAAACACTTTATGCTGAAAAGAAATATGAACAGATTGGTCAACTCATTTTTTCGGATACGGCCAATCAACTGAAAGTTACTGAGGACAATTATATTGAATTGATTGATTCTTTAATTCGTTTAAAAGAATGGATTTTAGCGCAGCAACTCCTCAATCAGTTACCTAATCGTTTTACCGCAGTAAATTCACTGCAACAATCATTTCAAGAAGAATTACAAACAACAATTCAATCGATGAAAAATCAATTGAAAAAAGGGTTGAATATTTCTGAAAGATATCATTGGTATGAAAGTTGGTTAAGATTGCCTGATGACGAAGAAAAGTATTATTTATCAAAAGAAATGCTTTTAGAACGACAATTAACAAAAGCAGAACGAGCAGATTATTTATCTTTAATGGCACGTCTGCATCATTCAATTAATACAGACACGGAGTATGTGCAGTATTTTGCTGACAATCAATTCAAATCGATTGATTTAAGTCAACTAATGCCTTTGGATCAAACAGAATATTGGATCAACTGGCCTCAATGGATTAATGAGTTTTATCGGAATGACTCGAATACCCAACGACTGGTAGAGCAAGAATTTCGCATGTTTTTAATTGAACATTATCCTCACTTGGAAGAACATTTAGGTATACATTACCAAACCTTTTTTGAGGGTTGGTTAAACACATTAGATTGGTTAAATGCTAATGATTGAAATATTTACAGATGCTGCTGTAAAGAAAGACAGCCCGTATACAGCTGTTGCTGCTCATGTGCTATACGAAAAAAAGCAATATCATTATCAACATCTCATCAAAGAATCAATGGATAATCATATTGCTGAATTTTATGCAGTCTATTATAGTGTTCAATGGCTGAGTTATAACTTTCCGACAAATGAACGATTATTTATTCATACAGATAGTCAAATTGTTTATCAGGCAATTTCAAAAGGATATGTAAAGAAAACAGTTTATAAACACCTCTTAGAACAAATTCAAAAATTATTTGATACGTATCCACTAGTAATTATTGATTGGGTACCAGAAAAGAAAAATAAAAAAGCTGATGAATTAGCGCGAGCGTTGCTCAATAAACATGTTAACTAAATGAATGAAGCATTAACAAATATATAAGAGTAATTGCAGTAACTACTTGAACTATCCCGACAGATAAGGCATATATTAAAAATTGCCAACCTTCTTTTAAAAAGTGTTTTAAATTTAAACGTAAACCGATTGCGGCGAGAGCAGTTAATTCAAACCAACTACTAATTATATGAGAAGTCGTTGCAAATACAGAAGGCAAAGGTAATGTACTATTAATGAAACAAGCGACTAGGAATCCCATCACATACCAAGGGATTCCTTTTTTTATATGTGGAGAGGACATATTAGACGTCAATGATTCACTTGGGTTAGATGAACGTGCTAAACGATTAAATAAAAATACAACGCCGACTAAACTCATTATACGCATAATTTTAAATAGCATAGCGTATTGGATGTGTTCTGCACTCATTAAACTAGCGCCAGCAACGACTTGACCAACAGATTGCAACGTTCCTCCAATTAATGCACTTTGAACTAAAAGGTTAGAAGGCCACAAATAAAGAGCAAGAAATGGAAGAGTTAGCATCATAACAGTTCCTTGTAAATTCACTAAAGTAATAATTTGCCCTTTTTCTTCTTCAGAAGCACCAATAGCAGGAGCAATCGAGGCGATTGCACTTGATCCACAAACCGCATTTCCACCAGCCATCAAACGGCGCATATTGGAATTAAACTTCAAACGGCGTCCAATTGCTTCAGCAGCCAGAAGTGTTATAGTGATTTGCAACAGAATAAAAACTAAACCTGACCAGCCCAGTTGTGTAATAGTTTGAACGGTAACAGTTAATCCTAACAGAACAACTGACACTTCTAATAGTTTACTTTCTGAAAATTTAGTACCTTTAGCCAATTGTGGGGAAGTGAAGACTGTATTCCCTAATAAAATGCCAATTAAAATAGATAATGTGGCTGCTCCAATGGTTGGTAAGAAGTAGGTAGCTAATATTTTGCTTATTATAACACAAAATAGGGCAGCACTAATTCCTGGTATAAGGGGTATGATAAAAGATTTTAATCGTTCCATAAAATTTCTCCTTAAAAATAAAACTAAGTCAACGATAAAAAGCACAACTATTGAAAGTTGTGCAATTGATCTATTTTAAATTATCCTATTTAAAACGCTTAGGACGTGCCCAATATTGGAAATAATCCGTGCGAATTCGTCCATTATATAATTTACGTTTTTTCGTTGCACGTTGACCATAAAATGATTCAAAAGTTAAATCACTTGTTAAAATATATTTACTCCAAGAATCAAGTGGTGCAAAAGCAATACCCATCACTTTGTATAATTGATGAGCTTCTTCTTCTGTTAACAGACGATCACCATAAGGTGGGTTAGTTACAAGTACACCGTCTTCATCAGATGTACGGAAATCAGCAACATTCATTTGTTTGAAGCGAATTTGATCATAACAACCAGCTTCCATTGCATTTTGTTTAGCAATTTCAATCATGTGAGGATCAATATCACTTGCGGCAATATTTAACTCAATGTCATAATCAATTTGTTCTTCTGCACGTTGTCGCTCATCATTCCACGTATTTTCATCAGAAAAAGTCCAATGTTCGCTGACAAACTCACGATTCAAACCTGGAGCAACATTCATTCCAATTAAAGCCGCTTCAATCGCTAAAGTTCCTGAGCCACACATTGGATCAACAAAAGGTTTTTCTTTAGACCAATTAGTTAATAAAATTAAAGCTGCAGCCATATTTTCTTTTAAAGGGGCCGCTCCTTTGCTAATTCGGTAACCACGTTTAAATAAACTGTCACCAGTTGTATCAATAGTTAATTGAACTTGGTCATTACGAATAGCGACTTCGATAGGATAAAGTGCACCTGTTTCAGGTAATTGACCTCGACGTTTATAAGTATCTTGCAAACGTTTAACAATAGCTTTTTTTACAATAGCTTGTACATTAGGCACACTATAAAGTTTTGATTTGATTGATTTACCACTTACTGGGAATTCAGCATCCATTGGTAAGATGTTTTCCCATGGTAAATCATAAGTTTGATCAAACAGTTCTTCAAAAGAGAGAGCTTTAAATTGACCAAACACAATTTTAATTCGATCAGCAGTTCTTAACCATAAATTGGTACGAGCGATATCTGAATAATTACCCTCAAAAAATACTTTGCCATTATCAGTAGTGACCTCATAACCGAGATCAGTTAGTTCGTTGCGTGTTAATGTTTCTAAACCACTTGCCATAGTTGCAAGTAATTGAAATTTCTTTGTCATAAAGGCTCCTTTCAGCCGTTGAAAAAATAAAAATCCTGCTTGTAAATTTCTGTAAGCCATGTTCTGTCCAACATTAATTGCAGGCGTTAATGTTGGGGTAATCATCTGTCTGCACTTTTTAAAGTGCCTCCTTCACGCGTTCAATTCCGCTAAAAGAGTGCCCCTACCTATGGTATATTTGGGTTGCTCGCTCGAGGGGTTTACCGCGTTCCACTGTATCTGTTTCCACATACACTTCGTCACTGTGGCACTTTCAAGAATACTTTGGCATAGTCAGAGACCTTAGCCATTTTTTCTGCCGTCAACTTACGTTGCCATAGCTTATTTTTTCACTATGCACGAACACTACAAGCATCGCAGCTTGTGCGAGCATGGACTTTCCTCACCTATCTTACGATAAGCGCAATTACCCGAAATTTACAAATCAAAATTGTCATTAAAAAATGACGAGATATCCCGTCAATACATTGAGTGTTTAGTCACGTAAACGATCATCGAAAACTTTACGTTCTAAATTGGATAAGCGTTTTAAAATATCAAAGTTTGTAACACCTTGATTTGAATTTTGTGTTGTTTCTCGTTTAACACCTTGCGTTTGTTGTGATAATTCTTCAATCTTTGCTTTTAAGCGTTCGTTCTCTGTTTCTAGAAAATCGATATCTGTTTGAAATGAATTATAGTCACGCATAATCACATCAAGAAATTCATCAACTTCCGCAATATTATATCCACGGAAAGCGCGTTTAAAGATTTTTTCATAAATATCTGTGTGATGTAGTTTTCTGCCTGTCATTTTTATTTCCACCTTTAATATTTTATGTGCGTTCGAAGAGCCATTTAATTGGCCAAACAAGAAAGAGTTTTTACTCTACATTAATGATACTAAATTATGTGTCAACTTACAAACAAAATTCCTTTATTCAACACTTTTTTGAGAATACGTAATAAAAGTGATAAGAATGACATTTTTGTAATGGAATAAATGATTTATGATGAGTTTAAGATACTTCTATTATCAAATGACTAAATTTCTGTTAAAATAAAGGGAAACAAGTAATTAATGAGGTGAAATGTTGAAAGTTGTTAAACAATTAGAAGAACAAAATATCATAAAATATATTGCACAACGTTTTGCTAAAGAGCCAATTAATTGGAATTATACAGTACAATGGTCAGAAAAGTTTCCAAAAATAGAAATTACACTAAATTATTTAATTAATAAACAAAATCATTCCATCGCATTAACGGACATTGAAGGCAATCAAAATGTGGATAAAGAGTGGGTTTATCAAGTGAAATGTTTATTTGTTGCACAACCTCATCAAGCGGTATTTGATAATTCAATGCCAGCTGCAATTTATCCTAATTACTTGCTAACTATTCCATTATCGGATGATGGTAGCGTTGAAAAAGGATTAATTGACCAGTTTGTTAAAGAATTACGAAAAGCATTGCATCAAATTGAATTTGAATTATTAGAATTTTTAAGTGACGATTCTCAAACAATTTATGAACCACAATTTAGCATGAAGCAATTTAATCACACGGTGCAACAAGCTAAAGATTTAATGCATTATGATCAAGATTTACTTTATTATCCATTTAAGTTAGATTACGAGAGAATAGATCATGAAGAATATTATGGCGAGGGAGATTCAAATGTCGACAAATAACGATTGGGTTAAAATAACAATAGCAGTCATTGAAAGTGATCAGGAAGTAGTGACAAATTTTTTAATGGATCAAGGATTTCAAGGTGTTGAAGTCGAAAGTTTTAATGATCTCGATTCATTAAGAAAAGACTCGCCAGATTGGTTGCTTTTTTCAGATGATTTAGCACAAGGTATACAAGGTGAAGTGAAGTTATCGGTTTACCAATTAGAAAATGAAATTACGCCAGTTTATCAAGCGCAATTCAAAGAAAATATAAGTCAACTATCGTTAGAAGGACCATTTACGGTAGAATTGACCCCTTTAAAAGCAGCGGACTGGCAAGATGGTTGGAAAGAATTTTATAAACCGATTGCACTTACTCGATTTATGGCTATTGTTCCAGAGTGGGAAGAAGCTTTTGAAACTGAAGATTTTCCGATTCAATTACGTTTAGATCCAGGATTAGCTTTTGGTACAGGTAGTCATCCGACGACTCAGTTATGTCTACTAGCGCTTGAACAGTATATTCGACCTCAAGTAACAGTTTGTGACGTAGGAAGCGGTAGTGGTATTTTAAGTATTGCAGCAGCAGCTTTAGGAGCAGATAAAGTATTTAGTTATGATATTGACCCTAGCACATCTCAAATTATAAAAGAGAATGCACGCTTAAATCCAAATAGCGATCGTATTTTTGCTTCTGAAGGCAATTTGTTAACGAAACAAACAGAACCGGTAGATATAATTGTTGCAAATATTTTAGCGGGAATCTTAGAATTAATGGCTGATGATGCGAAACGTTTATTAAAACCAGAAGGCCGTTTAATTTTATCAGGAATTATTGGCGCGAAGAAACAACAAGTAGCGAAAGCATTTGAAGCAGTTGGATTTGAACTTGAACAAAGCATGGAAAAAAATGATTGGCATTGTTTAGTTTTTAAACATGGAGAGAAGTAAATCATGCAGAGATATTTTATTGCAGAAGAATTAAGTGTAGGTAAGGAAATCATATTAGACAAAGATATTTCGCATCATTTGATGAATGTACTACGAGAAAAAGTAGGGACAATGATTTTACTAGTTGATCCTAATCAGTCATTATTTGAAGCAGAAATTGTTGCTATTGATTCGGCGGTATACGTTAGAGCAATCAAAAATGTGGAACAACAGGTTGAACTTCCACTAGATGTCCATATTATTTGTGGGTTAACAAAGAAAGATAAACCAGAATGGATTGTTCAAAAGACAACAGAATTAGGGGTACGCTCGATTACATTTTTATCGATGGATCGATCGATTGTTAAATGGAATGATAAGAAAAAAGCACAAAAATTAGAACGTTTTCAGCGTATTGCACAAGAAGCAGCTGAACAATCACATCGTTTAGCCATTCCGCAAGTAAATATTTGTGATACCTTGAAACAATTAGCGCCTTTATGGCATGAAGAAGTTGTCGTTCTAGCTGATGAAGAGCAAGCAAAAGATGAAAATGGGTTACAAACTGATGAAATCATGGTGCAATCATCGATGAGTTGGAGTGAATTAGTGAAAAATAGTATGAAAAATCATGCTATTTATGCAATATTTGGTCCTGAAGGTGGGATTAGTTCATCTGAACGTGCGTATTTAAGTCAATGGGCAATCCCTAAAAGTTTAGGTCCGCGAATTTTACGTGCAGAAACTGCTCCGCTCTATTTTTTAAGTGTTATATCTAGTTTAACCGAGTTAGATCAATTGAATAAAAGGGGTGAGTAATTATGCCGAAAAAGGAAAATATGACAGGCGAAGAAGTCATTGAAATGTGTCGTGCGTATATGAATGATGAAAGTGTTGAACTGGTGAAAAAAAGTTTATATTGTGCACAAGTTGCGCATAAAGGACAATATCGAAAATCAGGCGAACCATATATCATCCATCCTATTCAAGTGGCAGGGATTTTAGCTCAATTAAAATTAGATCGCGATACAGTGATTACCGGTTTTTTACATGACGTAGTAGAGGATACGGGTTTTACTTTAGAAGATATTTCTGTTTTATTTTCACCAATTGTCGCACAACTTGTTGATGGCGTTACGAAATTGGGTAAGATTAAATACCGCTCAGATGAAGAACAATTAGCAGAAAATCATCGTAAAATGTTATTAGCTATGGCGAAAGATTTGCGAGTAGTTATGGTGAAATTATCCGATCGTTTACATAATATTCGTACGTTAAAATTTCAATCCCCTGAAAAACAAAAGAAAATTGCTAAGGAAACGTTAGAAATATACGCACCGTTAGCACACCGTCTTGGGATGAATATTATAAAGTGGGAATTAGAAGACACGAGTTTAAGATATTTGAATTCGCAAGCATACTATCGTATCGTTCATTTGATGGACAGTCGTCGTGATGAACGTGAATTATTTATTGAACATGCGATTAGTGAGATTATCGGAGCTATAAAAGAGCAAGATAATATGGTTCAACCAGAAATTTATGGACGACCAAAACATATTTATTCGATTTATCGAAAAATGGTCGATCAGAAAAAAGAATTTAGTGAAATCTATGATTTACTGGCTTTAAGAATTATTGTTAATACAATTCGTGATTGTTATTCAGTGTTAGGAATTATTCATACTAAATGGAAACCAGTACCCGGACGATTTAAAGATTATATTGCGATGCCAAAAGACAATATGTATCAATCCATTCATACAACCGTAATCGGACCTGATGGAAAACCAGTTGAAGTTCAAATAAGAACAAAAGACATGCACGATGTTGCTGAGTTTGGGGTAGCGGCACATTGGGCTTACAAGGAAGGGCGGACTCAAAAAGTAACTGCTGATCCCTTGCAAAAACAACTCGATTGGTTTAAAGATTTGTTGGAATTACAACAAGAATCTCAAGATGCGACAGACTTTATTGAAGGCGTTAAAGAAGATATATTTCGTGATAAAGTTTATGTTTTTACTCCGAAAGGTGATGTATTTGAATTACCGAATGGTGCAAGTCCACTAGATTTTGCATATCATATTCATACGGATGTTGGTCACAAAACGGTAGGAGCAAAAGTCAATGGAAAAATTGTGCCTCTAAATTATCGTTTGAAAAATGGCGATATTATAGAAGTGATGACTAATTCCAATTCAAACGGACCATCGTATGACTGGATTAATATGGTATCTACACGTAAAGCAAAAAATAAAATTAAACGTTTCTTCAAAATGAAACAGCAAGATTTGTATATTGAAAAAGCACGTGAGCAAATCATCTTCCAACTGAAAGAAAGAGGATTTAATCCAAAAGAAATCTTGAATAAAAAAGCATTGAAAGAAGTCCGCGAACGCTTTAATTTTGCGACAGAAGAAGATTTAATGATTGCTATTGGATTTGGTGACGTGTCAGTGGGTTCGATTGTGAATAAATTGACTGAAAAAATTCGCCAAGAGCAATTAGAAGAAGAACAACTCAGACAGTTGATGGAGAACGATCCTAAATCAACTGAAACACAGAGAGAAAAAAGACACAATAAAATGACAGTCAAACACGCAGGTGGAGCGGTTGTTGAAGGTGTCGATAATCTACTTATACGCTTAAGTCGTTGCTGTAGTCCAGTTCCAGGGGACGATATTGTTGGTTATATCACTAAAGGACGAGGTATTTCAGTCCATCGTACCGATTGTCCTAACGTACAATGTGCGAAAGATGAAATTAATCGATTAATTGATATGGAATGGGAAGATACAAGTCAATTAAAAGAACTATATAACACGGAGTTAATTGTACGCGGTTATAATCGTAATGGATTATTGAATGAAGTTTTAAATGTCATTAATAGTACAATTAAAAGTTTAAAAGGTGTTAATGGTAAAATCGATGATAATCAAATGGCAGAAATTACCGTTAATCTAGGCATTGAAAATGTGAATCAATTATCTTTAATTGTTGATAAAATAAGAAGTATACCAGATGTTTATGCAGTACAACGTATTATATCTTAACTAAGGAGACAGTATGAAAGTCGTAATACAACGAGTAAAAGAAGCTTCAGTTTCAGTAGCTGATGAAGTGATTGGACAAATTGATGCGGGATACTTACTTTTAGTGGGTATTTCAGCAGAAGATTCAATGGATGATGTGACATATTGTGCTAGAAAGGTAAGTGGTATGCGTTTATTTGAAGATGAAGCAGGGTTAATGAACTTGTCAATTCATCAAATCAACGGACAAGTCTTATCGATTTCTCAATTCACTTTATTAGCAAAGACAAAAAAAGGAAATCGGCCAAGTTTTACTGCCGCAGCAGCACCGGATCAAGCGAACGAATTGTATGAAGCATTTAATCAATTATTACGTGAAGAACAATTGAAAGTAGCAACCGGCAAATTTGGAGCAGATATGCAAGTTTCATTAATAAATGACGGTCCAGTCACAATTATTTTAGATTCAAAAAACAAATAATAAAAGCAGCTCAATGTGAGCTGCTTTTTGCATATTATTTAAAGTATTGTTCGAAGCCTTTAAGTAGTTTATCAACAATTTCTTTACGTTCTGCTTTTTTACTAATTACTTTTACGTCTTTTTTGTTATTCATATAGCCAAGTTCAACTAAAATGCTAGGTTGTTTATTATCACGAAGAACTAGATAGTTACCAAAATGAGCCCCATTATTTCTTAACGTTAGCTGTCCTAATGACTGATTAATAGCCTGCGCTAAGTCCGAATCACTCTCATCATAAAAATAGGTTGTTGATCCGGTACTGTCGTTATCTTCTTGAGTGGAATCGAAATGAATACTAATAAATGCATCAGCTTTCTTTTCATGGCTAAACTGGGCACGATCAGCAAGTGATACAGAAGAATCATCTTCTCGTGTTAAATAGACCGTTGCACCTTTTTTTCTTAAAGCAGACGCCAACGCTAAACTAACATCCAATGTAAAATCTTTTTCATGCCAATTGGAATAATTACTTACTGCACCTGGATCTTCTCCACCATGACCTGGATCGATAACAATGGTCGCCTTTTTCAAACTTTTTGGGCGTTTAGTATCTTTATTTGGAGTCGAAAAATTCTTTTCAACATCTTTTTTTGGAATATATCCAGCAAAATCATCATTAATTCGAACGTAATAAAAATCTTCTTTCTCAGAGATGTATGGAAAAACCTGTTCTCTAGCCACTGATTCGATGGCGGGACTATCATAATCAGCTTTTGAATATAGAGCGGATTGATTGGCTTTCACAATGACTAAGTGATCAACTGGATCTTTAATTGTTTCTTTTATGTCTTTGGCGGATCCTTTTCTTATAGTGATTATATCCTTTTTAATATAGCCAATTCCTTCTTGATAGAGAATGCTGACCCATTGCTCGTCAATTGATTTAATAACAAACTCTTCATCTGGTTGAGCGATACCTAAAAGTTCACTCGTATCATCTGCTTGATTACGAATAGCTGCATTTTCTTTCTTTACAACTGCAAGTTGGGTATCTTTTTTCTTCTTTGTTACTTTCTTATTCATTGGTACTGGGGTTGATTGAGAGAGATAGCCTCGCTCGTTAGAATCAGTTAAAATATAAGACCAATTATTTGAGGACTCTAATACTTGAACTCGATCACCTTTTTTTAACATGGTAAGAACATTTGAAGAGGTTTCCTGTGATTCATAAACTGCCTGATGAGGAACATCAATTACTTTTCGATTGCTTGCGTTAAGCAGAAACGACAGTATAATGAAACAGAGGAGAAAGGTTACTGCGATAATTACGGAGTAAACTTTTGATTGTTTAATCCAATCAATAAAAGTCGTTTTCATATCGATCATCCTATTCCTGTCTATTATCTTTATACAAGATTGTCTTTATTGTAACAGGTTTTATAAAACGTTTTAATTTTTCTAATCTTCGTTATCTAATTGTAAACTTATTGTAATAATCATCGTAAAATATGAGAAAGTTATATCATGCTTAGTTAGGAATTAAAGAGCGTTTAGAAGTTTAAAAAAGCATTGAATAAAGCATGTTGACAATTTATATGCGCACATTTATAATCAAATGAAAATACTAATATTTCAGAACAATCATTTGATTTTTAAATAAAATTTCTGTACAATTTAGTTAATTACGTTTAAGAGAATATTAAAAAATATGTGATTTAAGACAAGTATTGTTTATTAATTTGGTAAAGAGAGATAGTGGTAGGTGCGAACTATTCCAATTAAAAAACAAGAAAACACTTAATAAACACACATCGGACCAACCGTTATCGGAAAAAGAGTTGTATATTACAACTAAATTAAGGTGGCACCACGATTAATTCGTCCTTAGCAAGTTATTTGCTAGGGGTCTTTTTTTATTCATGGGCTAGATTTGATCAAAAGAGGAGGAAATATTATGATAAAGCGTCCAAAAGGAACTCAAGATTTATCTGGTCGACAATTAAGTCGCATTCAAAAAGTTGAAGAAACAATCCGTATTATTATGAACGATTATCGATTTAATGAGGTAAGAACACCAGTTTTTGAATCATACGATTTATTTTCGCGTGGTGTTGGTAATGGGACAGATGTTGTTTCAAAAGAGATGTATGATTTCAATGATAAGGGTGATCGCCATTTAGCTTTACGTCCTGAGGGCACTGCATCAGTTGTTAGAGCATATATTGAAAATAAATGGTTTGGACCTGAATTTCCGAATCCTTTTAAAGCATACTATATTGGACCGATGTTCCGCTACGAACGCCCCCAAGCAGGTCGAATGCGTCAATTTCATCAATTAGGTTGTGAAGTTTTTGGTGCGGTCGATCCAAGTGTAGATGTTGAAGTGATTAGTTTAGCCATGGATTTATTCAGTGAACTAGGATTAAAACAATTAAAGTTATTAATTAATTCATTAGGTCAACCAGCTGACCGCCAAGCTTATCGTGAGGCGTTAATTAATTATTTAAAACCATTTGAGGCCGAATTAAGTAGTGATTCACAAAGACGTTATTTAGAAAATCCTTTACGCGTTTTAGATAGTAAAGATACAAAGGACCAAGAAATAGTTAAAAATGCGCCTAAAATGATTGATTTCTTAAGTGAAGGGTCTAGAAAACATTTTGACCGCGTGATTGAATTGCTTGAACTATTTGAAGTTCCATTTGAAATTGATCATCAATTAGTTCGTGGATTGGATTATTATCAAGATACGGTTTTTGAAATTGTGACTAATTCAAAAGAATTCGGCGCTAATACAACTATTTGTGGAGGTGGACGCTATGATGGCTTAGTAGAGTCACTGGGTGGACCATCAACTCCAGGAATTGGTTTTGCCGCTGGAATGGAACGTTTAATGATGCTATTAGATATTGAAGCGGTTGATTTGAATGAAGTGGAACCACTTGATGTCTATATAGCTAGTTTAGGTGAAGAAGCTGAAGAGACCGTGCTAAAACTAATGAATCAATTACGCCATCTCGGATATAGCGTCGATCGTGATTACTTAGGTCGAAAATTAAGAACTCAGTTTAAACAAGCCGAACGTCAACAAGCACAAGTTGTTGTAACTATTGGATCTGAAGAAGTCGAAAAACAAGAGGCTGTGTTTAAAGGTCAAAAAACGAAAAAAGAATTATCCATTCATTTAGATGATTTGGATGAATCATTCGACGCTTTATTCAATCAATTGACTTTAGATTCTTCAGTCATTGATGAATATTTTAAGGCATAAGATTAATTAGAATAAAATAAATTTATCGAGAAAAGGATGTTACGAATGAAAAAAAGGACATATTACAACGGCGAATTAAGAGAACAACATATTGGAGAAATTGTGACTGTAAATGGTTGGGTTCAATCTCGTCGTGACCATGGGGGATTAATCTTTGTCGATTTAAGAGACCGTACAGGATTAGTTCAATTAAAATTTGATGCAAGTTTAGTAAAAGACGATTTTGCGGCAGCTGAATCGATACGAAGTGAATACGTATTACAAGCAACAGGACGTGTATGTAGCAGAGGAGAAGGACTTGAAAATCCTCGCTTAGCAACAGGTGCTGTTGAAATTGAAGTGGAAGAATTAACTGTATTTAACAAAGCTAAAACTTCACCAATCTATATTGATGACGAACATCAAATGAGTGAAGAATTACGAATGAAATATCGTTATTTAGATTTAAGACGTCCATCAAAACAAAGAAACTTAATGTTACGTTCAAAAGTTACTCATGCGATTCGTCGCTTCTTAGATGGAGAAGGTTTTATCGATGTTGAAACACCATATTTAACACGTTCAACTCCAGAGGGTGCACGTGATTATTTAGTTCCGTCTCGTATTCACAGTGGAGAATTTTATGCTTTACCACAATCGCCACAAATATTTAAACAATTATTAATGGCTGGTGGATTAGATCGTTATTACCAAATTGTTCGTTGTTTCCGTGATGAAGATTTACGTGGTGATCGTCAGCCTGAATTTACACAAGTAGACTTAGAAACATCTTTCTTAACGATGGAAGAAATTCAAACTATTACAGAAGAATTATTGAAATATGTGGTTAAAGAATCACTTGGAAAAGACATTAAAGTTCCATTCAAACGGATGCCTTATGATGAGGCGATGGATCGTTTTGGTAGTGATAAGCCGGATGTACGTTTTGGCATGGAGTTAATCAACGTGTCGGATATTGTTGCTTCTAGCTCATTACAAGTATTTAAATCAGTCGTTGAAAATAATGGATTAGTAAAAGCGATTAATTTAAAAGGTTTAGCCGATGAATATAGTCGAAAAGATGCTGATCAATTAGCGACATTCGTTGCTAAATTCAAAGCTAAAGGATTAGCTTGGTTGAAAGTAGATGAAGAAGGTTTCAAAGGACCAATTGCTAAATTCTTAACGGATCAATCAGCAGACTTAGTAGAACGCTTAGATGCACAAGTGGGCGATATTATTTTCTTCTGTGCAGATCAAGCATCAGTTGTCCATCAATCATTGGGTGAGTTACGTGTTCATTTAGCTAAAAAACATCAATTAATTGATGAATCAGAATTAGCCTTCTTATGGATTGTGGACTGGCCAATGTTTGAATACGATGAAGATGCTGAACGATACGTTGCAGCACATCATCCATTTACTAAGCCAGTTAATGATGATCCAAAAGCTTTATTGGAAGCACCAGATGAAGCACGAGGCGCAGCTTATGACATCGTATTAAACGGATATGAAATTGGTGGTGGTTCATTACGTATTAATACCGTTGAAATGCAAGAAGCCATGTTTGAACGCATTGGTATGTCTAAAGAAGAATCACGTGGCCAATTTGGTTTCTTATTAGAAGCACTTGAATACGGGTTCCCACCTCATGGAGGAATTGCTTTAGGATTAGACCGTTTAGTAATGTTATTAGCAGGTGAACAAAATATTCGTGAAGTCATTGCATTCTCAAAAAATGGAAATGCAGTTGATCCATTGACAAATGCACCAAGTTTTGTAGATACGAAACAATTGAATGAATTACACTTAAAAACAAAATAATGAATTAAAATTGAATCCAGCTATGATAAATAGCTGGTTTTCTTTATAGTATTTAACGTTTATAGCAAAAGAACAGGAGAGAAGCCATGTTAAAAGTAGGATCACATGTATCAATGAAAGGGAAAGAAATGCTACTTGGAGCAGCCCAAGAAGCATTTCAATACGATGCAAATGTGTTTATGATTTATACTGGAGCACCACAGAACACGCGACGAAAAGCGATTGACGAGCTGAACATTGAAGCAGGACAACAATTTATGCAACAAAATGGTTTAATTGAAGTAGTCGTACATGCACCATATATTGTTAATTTAGCGAACACAACGAAACCTGGCTATAATGAATTTGCTAGAGAATTTTTACGTGAAGAAATTAGACGAGCTGAGGCGATAGGTGCGAAACAAATTGTACTTCATCCAGGTGCCCACGTAGGAGCCGGTGCACAAGTGGGGATTCAGCAAATTGTTGATAGTTTGAACGATATTTTACGACCTGATCAAACGGCTAAAATTTCATTAGAAACGATGTCGGGAAAAGGAACTGAAATTGGACGTACATTTGAAGAGTTGGCTCAAATTATTGAAGGGGTACATTTAGATGATAAACTATCGGTGACCTTTGACACTTGTCATGTGCATGATGCAGGGTATCAATTAGTGGATCAGTATGACGAGGTTTTTGAAGAATTTGATCGAGTTATTGGGTTAGAGCGTTTACAGGTATTGCATATCAATGATTCAAAAAATGTAGTAGGTGCGCATAAAGACCGTCATGAGAACTTAGGTTATGGAGAAATTGGCTTTAAAACTTTGAATCGGTTAGTTAATGATCCACGCTTTAAAGACGTTCCTAAAATATTAGAAACGCCTTGGATTGGTGAAGACAAGAAAAATCAAAAAGCACCATATTATTATGAAATTAAAATGCTACAACATCAAACATTTAATCCTAATTTACATGCGCATGTAATGGAAGTTTAACTTGATCAATGTAACTTAAAATAACGGCTGCGGATTCTTCAATTGAACGAGTGCTTGTGTTAATAATAACAGGACAATTTAAACGTTCATACAATGTTTTAGCATAGTCTAGTTCTTCGTGAATTCGTTCAATTGATGTATACGGTGATTCGCTAGATAATCCGTAACTACGCATGCGTTCTTCACGGTAATTCTTTAATACATCAACCGTAGTCGTCAATCCAATTAAACGACGTGGATCTACTTGGTATAATTCTTTAGGTACTGTGGCTTCAGGCATAATCGGTAAATTAGCGACACGTAAATTGCGATTAGCAAGGACCATAGATAACGGAGTTTTACTCGTTCTTGAAACACCTAGTAAAACAATATCAGCTTCAGGCAGTCCACTAGGATTTTTACCATCGTCGTTTGTTACCGTGTATTCAATAGCACCAATTCGGTCAAAGTAAGCATCAGTTAAATGGTGCTTAAGTCTTGGCGATCCGTTTTTTTGATTTTTTACTTTGCCATCAATGGCTTCTAGTAAAGGACCGAGTAAGTCGTGATGCCTTATTTGATAAGAATGGCAAATAGATTTAAAATGATCGCGCAAATCTTTTTTTATAAAGGCGTGAATAACTAAAACATGCTGTTCTTGGTATCGTTCTAGAATTCGATCAATTTGTTTATGAGTCGTAATAAATTGGTAAGGAATAACTTGCACATCGGTTTGTTGATAATGTTTCATTACTTCAATTAATAATGAGTCAATAATTTCACCAGATGTATCAGTTATTGCCACAAAAGTAAAATTAGGCATGAAAACACTCCTTTTTCTAAATGAATGGGCACATTTATAATAGTAGATCGATTTTCAATTGTAGTATAGCATATACCTATTTAAAAAAGTTGATATTTATTGAAATTAAGCATAATATAATAATGGTATTTCAAAGGAAGGTGATTGAATGTCCAAGGAATTAAATATTGAGTGGGCAATTGAGCGATTAAAAGAAGCAAATTATAAATATACGGATAAAAGAGAAGCATTAGTCCGTTATTTTGTTGATAAAGATCGCTATTTATCGGCTAAAGACGTTCAGGAATATATGAGTGAACAATTTCCTTCATTAAGTTTTGATACAATTTATCGTAATCTATACTTATTTACTGAATTGGGCGTGTTAGAGTCTACTGAATTAAATGGAGAAAAGTATTTTCATTTTGCATGTCGTTTAAGTGGACATCACCATCATCACTTTATTTGCAAAAATTGCGGTAAAATAAAAGCTTTAGATGTTTGCCC
This sequence comes from Atopobacter phocae ATCC BAA-285, assembly GCF_000526675.1. Taxonomy (GTDB): domain Bacteria; phylum Bacillota; class Bacilli; order Lactobacillales; family Aerococcaceae; genus Atopobacter; species Atopobacter phocae. The sequence continues at coordinate 37,037 of NZ_JAGN01000003.1, read as the reverse complement.
AATGTCAATTATGGGAGAACAGCTAGAAGGGTACAATGTCGAGACTCATCGTTTTGAAGTTTATGGCCTCTGTCCAGATTGTAAAAAGTAAAAAAGCAGTGGGAAATTATCCCTCTGCTTTTTGTTTTTTCATTAATTCATGAACGGATTGACCGTTAAATTCGGGTAAGTGTTTATGGCGAACGAGAATTTTTAAATCTTCTTCTAAAAGCTGTTTTTGTTCATCCGTCACTGAAACAAATTGCTCGACTAAATTAAATAGGGGCTCCACTGAAGGGATTGGGAAGTTTAATACTTGTTGAATTAAATGTTCTTCAAACCCTTTTGGTAAATTAGCTGAAGCTTCTTTCGTAATGTCTTTTAAGCGACGTAATAAACGTGAACTTGGTACGCGTAAAAAGACATTATTAGCAATTTGTAAAGCTTCTTGAATGGTATCAATGTGATAACGTTCAAACTTACTTTGTTGTTCTAACAATGCTTCTCTTTTTTCTGGTGAATTAAAGCGTTTAGAAACGAATAAATCATCCATATAACCGAAAACAGTAAATACTAAAGGCATTGTTCGTATCAATTCTAAAATATATTCAGCTTTTTCTTCAATAGTCAAATTAAACTGAATTAAGTAAGATTTAACCTCATCAGCTTTCATGATGCCATAAACCGTTATTAATTGATTCATTAAACTAACTAAAAGGACGTTGAATTCATTTGTATGACGGAAAATATCTTTTTCAGCCAAAGTGAATAACATTTCACTATAGGCTGGTCGAGCTTTAAAAATCGCGTCAAATTCAGATACTTTTTGAGACTCAATAATACCTGTTTGTGTAAGTATATCTAATACAGGTAAAATATCACTCCAAACTTGAGGTGGTACAGATTCTTTTGAAATAAAAGCATCATTGATAAATAATTGATTAATACGAGGATCTACAAAGCTAATTAACCATTTTAAATAGCGCGGACTATAATATTTATCATAATAAGTTGCTAATAATTTCTCTTTTGACCATTCATCACTGACAGGCATATTTAAAACGGCCATTACTTGCAATAATTGATTGGTATCATACTGTTCAATCAATTGATGTTTTTCTTTCAACTCCGGTAAATCATCTTCATTTGATAATTGACGCAATGCCTCAAAAGTATATCCTTCGGGCGCTTTGAAAGGTTCCATTAACTGTTCGTTCATTTCTTTTGATTTCATAATTTCCTCCTCTATTTGCTCTCTTTTATCATACCAAATATTTAGAAGAAATTAGGCTAAAATTGAAAAATCAATTAAAAAATTTGTTTAATACGTCTTAATCGATTATATAAAATAACAGAAACAATCCATTTTAAAATATCACCGGGTAAGAAAATGAAAAATCCAGCGTTTAACCAATGTAAAAGATTACCCTCTAAATGAAAAACATATTTTACCATATAAAACATGTACGGGAATCCAATCATGTATGGCGTCAATAATGCTATAAGAGATAATGGGACTAAATGTTTAACACTAAATGAAAATGAATATTTTTTCAAATAAGCAGCTAATAAAATATTTTGAAGAATAAAACCGATTAAAAAGCCGAAGCTAGGTGTAGTAAGGGGATTAGCGCCCATAATAACTTTTAGTAGTAAATGCACCGTCATAGCCAAGGCGCCAAACGGAGAAGGTAATAACATACCTGATAAATTAACACCTAACGTTTGCAAGGTAATTGGAACAGGTCCTACCGGAATCGAAATATATCCGAATAGAAAGGTTAGGGCAGCAAAAAGACTAGCTAAAATTAAATATTTTGTTGATGATGATTTCATATAATGTAAACTCCTATTTATTTTATTTTTTTAATAATTGCACTTCACCATAATATAATTTATCGCGAGTATGATTCTCGTCTTCTACGATTAAATTACCGCGTTGATCAATATCAACTGCAATGCCAGTATAAGTAGTACCATGTTTTGAATATTGAATGCGTTGCCCAATCAGAAAACAGGCAGCTTTATATTCTTTTAAAAACTGAAATGTATGATCGTTTTGAATAATGTCCCAAAAATGTTGCCAAATGGAAAGTACGAGATCCAATCGATTAAATGACTCGGGTAGTGATTCAGGAAATAGACTTCCAACAATATGAGATAATTCATTAGGCAGTTCCGGTAAGGGAAGGAGATTCAATCCAATTCCTAAAAAAACAGAATCAATCGTCCCACTTTCTAAATTCGTAGTTGCTTCAGTTAAAATGCCAGCTACTTTTTTTGAATGAAGAAATAAATCATTAACCCATTTGATGGATAAATCAATGTGATATAAAGACGTAATTGCACGTCTTACTGCGACGGCTGCTGCAGTTGTAATAAGTCCTGCATCGGTAAAATGAGGGAGCATTTTAAATGAAATGGTTAAATAAATGCCAGTTTGAGCAGGCGAAAGAAACTCTCGTTGATAACGACCACGCCCAGCTGTTTGTTCATTGGAAACAATAATTGAAGGGAAGTCTTGCTGGAACAAATGATTTTTAGCGTAAGAATTCGTTGAATCGATTGTTTCTGTGAACAAGACGTGATTAGGAATAACTTTCTGATTTTGAAACGCTAAACGTAATTGATCATCATGCAATAATGACGGATCAAATGATAAACGATACCCAGATTTAGCAATGGATTCAATAGGTAATTCTTCTTTTAATTGATTAATGACTTTCCATATAGCATTTCGACTAACATTAAGTTCACGCCCTAAATCTGCTCCAGAAATTACTTCATTTTGGTGTGTCAGAAAATAGGAACGTAAAGCTTCTTTTAATTGCATATCTTAACTCCTTTCTACAGTAATATGAATACAGTGTAATGAACTCTTATTCGTTGTGTCAACCGTTTTTCGAATAAAGGGTGACAAAGAACTTAAATAAACACAAAAAATACACACGAAACATATTTAAAAGCGCTTTCACTAAGTGGGTTAAAGTGTTATAATACAGATGTAATAAAACCAAGTAAATTATTTGAGAAAGGTTGGAATGTGATATGTCAACAGTTGAAACATTTAAAAATGAAGAAATTCGAGCAGAGCAACGTTATTTCTCACAACTTAAAACAGTTGTTGAAACAGCTTTTTATGGTAATAATGCAGTCGAAATTGAATCCATCAAACAAGCGTACCATTTGGCTAAAGAAGCACCAAATACAATTGTAATGGATCAACATGTGCAGTTTGCTGAAGAACTTGGTTTACCTAGTCAAGCACATATCCTAGTGCAAAATGGTGGAGCGGTAGTCGGACGGACGGCAGCAGCACGTCGAATTGTTGGACAAAATCCAAAAGAAGACGAAGTACTTGAAAAGATTATTCGCGAAGCAGCCTATCAAGGAAGCTTAAAGCCGTTTTATCGTGCAACAACGATTGTCGGATTAGACGAAGAATTTATGGTAAAAGCGCATATCACAATGCCACAAACTCAAATTAACAACTTATATAGTTGGCTACTTAACTTCCAAATTTACAATGCACAGTATTCAAAACGTTATAAAAATTCTGTTACATACGATGAAAATGATATTTATGTTTTCTTTGACCCAGATTGGCGTCACCCAGATTATCCAAATGGATTGGCATACTTTGATCCAGAACATAATGTTGCTATGATTTTAGGGTTAAATTATTTTGGTGAAATCAAAAAAGGTACTTTAACACTGGCGTGGGGAACAGCAGCCCGTAATGGTTTTTGTTCTTGTCATGGTGGATTGAAAATTTTCCGTGATGTCAATGAGCGGGATTATGTCGCTAGCTTCTTTGGTTTATCCGGATCAGGTAAATCTACCTTAACTCATGCTAAACATAATGATAAATATAATATCGAAGTATTGCATGATGATGCTTTTGTTATCAATTTAATCACAGGATCATCCGTTGCACTAGAACCTTCTTACTTTGATAAAACCAATGACTATCCAGTAGGTCATCGTGAGCAAAATTATTTTATGACCGTTCAAAACGTTGGAGTAACTAGAAATAAAGAGGGTGAACGAGTATTAGTCACCCAAGATATTCGTAATGGAAATGGTCGGACAGTGAAGTCGCGCTATGCAACGCCTAACCGTGTTGATCATATTACAGAACCGATTAATGCGATTTATTGGATTATGAAAGATGATTCACTTCCACCAGTTTTAAAAATCAATGATCCAGTTTTAGCAGCAACATTTGGTTGTACATTAGCAACAAAACGTTCAAGTGCTGAAAATATTATAGGCAAACAAGATGAGTTAGTCATTGAACCTTATGCTAATCCATTCCGTGTTTATCCATTAGTAGAAGATTATGAAAAATTTAAAGCGTTATTTGAAGAAAGACAAGTAGATTGTTATATAGTAAATACGGGATTCTTCTTAAATGATAAAGTAAAACCACATCATACACTTGGAATCATTGAAAGTAATGTTGAACAAACAGCGACTTATATGGATTTCCCATTATTAAAAGATGTACAATACGCTGAAATTGAAGATTTCCACATTCCAGTCGAAGACAATGCGTATCGGGTTAAATTAAGAAATCGTATGCAACGTCGTTTAGATTACGTATTAGAACACAATAAATTATATCCAAACCATCCGCTACCAGCAGAGGTAATTAGCTCATTACAAGAACTCATCAGAGAAATCGCTTCAACACTTGATGCATAGCAAAAAGCTAAATGGTTAAGGATTACAGCACACTAAAAAATTATCAAAAAATAAAAGGATATATTTGTAAAATGTAGTTGACGTATAGGAAAACATTTTGTAAACTATTAAAAGGACATTTTGTTTTAAATGATATATGTTAAGTCATTAGCAAATCGTTACTTAAAAGCTCGGAGGGAGGGAATTAACATGTCAAAAACAATTGTTCGCAAGAATGAGTCACTTGACGACGCTCTTCGCCGCTTTAAACGTAACGTGTCAAAATCTGGTACGTTGCAAGAAGCACGTAAACGTGAATTTTATGAAAAACCAAGTGTTCGTCGTAAGAAAAAATCTGAGGCAGCACGTAAACGTAAACATTAATCCACATGATTAGTGAGAAGCTGGGACTTTATGTTCCAGCTTTTTTGTTTCAAGTTTTTAGATTTATTTAAGTTGAATTCGTTCTATTGTAAATCCACCGAAAATAAAGGATAATAAGAGTATAGATTACCATCGATAAATGAGTAAGTTGAAGGAAGGAAGAGTTACATGAGCCTGATTGAACAATTGAATCAAGATATTAAAGCAGCAATGAAAAAAAGAGATAAGGAGACATTGAGTGTATTGCGTATGTTAAAAGCAGCTGTCCAAAACGCTGCAATTGACAAACAATCTGATTTATCTCAAGAAGAAGAAGTGACTATTATGTCGCGTGAATTAAAACAACGTCAAGATTCAAAAAGAGAATTTGAACAAGCAAGTCGTGAAGACTTAATTGAAAAAGTTCAATTTGAAATTGAAATTGTGAAACAATATTTACCACAACAATTGAGCGTTGAAGAAGTTAAAGCAGAATTAGAACGTTTAGTAGACGAATTAGGTATTACAAGTAAGAAAGAATTTGGCAAATTAATGGGAGAAGCAACAAAGCAAATGAAAGGCCAAGCAGAAGGGTCAGTCATTCGTGACATTGCAATGGAATTGTTGAATTAACTTGTAGTAAAAGAGAAGAGAGGTTATCATTTGCAAGAAAATAACGATCTGATTATTGAATTAAAACATCCTGAGCTATTACCAGTACTTTTAGGCCCAAATGATCGTCATTTAATTTTAATTGAACAAGCTTTTAAAGTAGAATTATTTACACGAGGAGAAACGATTACAGTATTGGGTGACGCATCAAAAACATCGATTATTCGTCGTTTACTTAATGAATTAGAAACTTTAATAGCGAGTGGTATAACATTAGCGCCGCAAGATATCGTGACAGCGATTAAAATGGCTGAAAAAAACACTTTGGATGCCTTTTTAAACTTGTACCGACAAGAAATTGGAAGAACGCATGAAAGACAGCCCATTCGTCCTAAAACAGCGGGACAACAAACATATATTAACGGAATTAGAAAACATGACTTAACAATAGGTGTTGGCCCAGCTGGAACCGGCAAGACGTTTTTAGCTGTTGTATTAGCGACAACTGCACTAAGACAAGGCGAAGTGAAAAAAATCATTTTAACCCGTCCAGCAGTTGAAGCTGGAGAAAATTTAGGTTTTCTACCAGGTGATTTGAAGGAAAAGGTCGATCCTTATTTGCGTCCACTATATGATGCGTTATATACGATTTATGGAATTGATCACACCGAGCGATTAATGGAACGAGGTGTCATTGAAATTGCCCCTCTTGCTTATATGCGTGGACGGACATTAAATGATGCGTTCATTATTTTAGATGAAGCTCAAAATACAACAACAGCTCAAATGCGGATGTTCCTGACACGACTAGGTTTTGGAAGTAAAATGGTTGTGAATGGAGACATTACACAGATTGATTTACCGGCTGGGCAAAAGAGCGGGTTAATTGATGCGTGGAATAAATTAGAGCATTTAAAACGAGTAAGTCGCATTAAATTATCAGCAGAAGATGTTATTCGTCATCCGTTAGTTGCGGATATTATTAATGCATATAGCCAACTTGAAAAAAAGAAACAACAAGTACCAACAAAAATGGATAAAGAAAGTGATGAGACAGAATAATGCAAATCGATTTTATGGATGAAATGAATTTATTAACAACTGAACAAGCTGACTTAATCCAAAATGTGTTAACTTTTGCCAGTGAAGAATTAAAGTTAAGTGATCGTTCAGAATGTTCAGTTACAATTGTGACAAATGAACGTATCCAAGAAATTAATGCAGAATACCGTGGAATAGATCGTCCAACAGATGTGATTAGTTTTGCGATGGATGATCCAGTCGAAGGCGAATTAATGATCGACTTTGACGATGAAGAATTGGATTTACCGCATCATTATGGCGATATTATTATTTCAATTGAACGAGCTAAAGAACAAGCTGAGGAGTACGGACATGGTTTATATCGTGAACTAGGATTTCTTGCTGTTCATGGATTTTTACACTTAATGGGCTACGATCATCAAACCCCTGAAGATGAAAAAGTAATGTTTGGGCTACAAAAGGAGCTTCTAAACGCTTATGGATTGGAAAAATAAAACGTTTCAAAAATCACTCGGGCATGCATGGGACGGATTAAAAATTGTTTGGCAGATGGAATCTAATTTCAGAAGGCAATTATTAGTTAGTGTTGTAGTTTTGCTGAGTGGTCTATTCTTTCAATTACATTGGATGGAGTGGATTGTACTAGTCTTTGCGATTGCCCTCGTACTATTAATGGAAATATGGAATACAACAGTTGAATATTTAACTGACTTAATAACAGATAATCATTATCATATTTTAGCTAAACGAGCTAAAGATGTCGCAGCAGGCGGTGTGGTATTAGCTAGTGTGATTGCTGTATTGGTCGGAATGATAATATTTTTACCTAAATTATTAAATGGCTTATTATAAAAAGGAGATTGAGCACACTGAAAACAAAAAAAGAGTTTCACTCAGGATTCGCTGCAATTGTCGGACGACCAAACGTTGGTAAATCAACGTTAATGAATCAAATGTTAGGACAAAAAGTAGCAATCATGTCAGATACAGCGCAAACAACTCGAAATAAAATTCAAGGTGTCTATACGGATGATGATGCGCAAATTATCTTTATTGACACACCAGGGATTCATAAACCAAAACATGAACTTGGTGAATTTATGAATAAAAGCGCATATAGCAGTTTAAAAGAAGTAGATATGGTTTGTTTAGTAATCAACGGAAATGAGAAATTAGGACCTGGAGATAAATTTATTATCGAAAAATTAAGTCAAATCAAAACACCTATTTTCTTGTTATTGAACAAAATTGATTTAATGACACCAGAAGAAGTTTTCGACACGGTAGAAGAATATCGTCACTTGTTAAACTTCAAAGAAATTATTCCAATTTCTGCTTTGAATGGTGCTAATTTATCTACATTCTTAGATTTACTGAAAAAGAATTTACCAGTTGGACCAATGTACTATCCAAAAGATCAAGTAACAGATCATCCCGAACGATTTGTCGTAAGTGAATTTATTCGCGAAAAAATCTTTTTAATGACACGTGATGAAGTGCCACATTCAGTGGCAGTGCAAGTCGAATCAATGAAAACAGATAGTAAAGATGTGGTTCACATTGAGGCAACAATTATGATTGATCGTGATAGCCAAAAAGGAATTATCATTGGTAAAGGCGGAAAAATGTTGAAACAAATTGGAACGGCCGCTCGTAAAGATATTGAACAATTATTAGGTAATCGTGTATTTCTTGATTTATGGGTGAAAGTTAAACCAAAATGGCGCGATCAAAAGAGTACATTAGAAAACTTAGGATATAGTCAAAAAGATTATAACTAGGAGGCAGTGGCGTGAGTGAATATTTTACCCCGTTTGAAGGAATTGTATTAACTAAAAGACAGTACCGCGAACACGATGCGCTCGTTAAAATATTTACTTCAGAATATGGCAAACGGATGTTTTTCATTCGTGGCCTTTCGAAACAGCCGAATCATCCACTGAAAAGTAGTTTAAATCCAGTTGTACACTCCCAATTTCTTGGGCGCATTAATCCGAGTGGTTTATCCTTTTTGAAAGATGCATCGGTTCAAAATAGCCGATTAAAGTTGCAAAATGATCCTATCAATTATGCATATGCCATTTACTTTATGGCACTTATTGATGCAGCTTTTGAAGATGGTGAAGTGCAACGTGAATTATTTGACGTCTTAGTTCAAGTGATGAATCATTTGGAAAAAGGATTAAGTCCTAATGCTTTGCAAATCCTACTTGAGACGCACGTCTTACCGTTTTTTGGTGTCGATCCAGATTGGATGACGTGTCAAATTACGGGAAAGAACGCTTTCCATGAGCCTTGTTATTTTTCGTATCAACCTTATGGAGTAATTTTAGTTGAAGCATATAACCATTTAAGACAAACGCATAAGAGTGTTCCAGGTCTATTATCCACGTCGCCGCAAGCTGTGGCATTGTGCCAACGGATGCGGTTGATAACGCCGAATAAACTTGGTCAAATGAATATAAAGGATGAAACGTTTCAAGCAGCTAAGCAATTATTGCATAATCTGTATAAAGATTATGCTGGAATTCATTTGAAGAGTTGGGACTACTTAGAAGATATGCTTAAATGGTTTAAATAGTCTAATTTTAATTGCATTTCTGGCACATGTGAATTAAAATGAAGGGGATTAGAAGCAGCGAGTTGGAAGGGTGAAAGCCAACAAATTTAAATGGCAAATTGTTTATACAATTAAATAACTACTGAAGTGCTGCAATAGCAGAAATAGGGTGGAACCGCGATGTAATCGTCCCTGTGCCAATTTTTTTGGCATGGGGTTTTTTTAGGTTAAGGAGGATAAATATGTTAAAAGAAGTGATTATTTTAAAAGAAAAATTCACGACGAATCAAATTCAAATTTTAAGTATGAGTCCCGTTTCGGTGGAAGTATTTGACGATAATGAGCCGGTAGAATCATTTGAAACAAATGCGAAACAAACGGTCTATTCATTTGAGACACCACTTGACTCTATTAAAGAAGTGGTGATTAAACCAATTCCAGGTGTTCAGTATAGTTTTTTACCAGCAATTAAAGCGTTATAAAGTGAGTGAGGGGAAGCAGATGAAACAAGTATTAACATTTCAAGAAATCATCCAACGTTTACAACAATTTTGGGGAAAACAAGGATGTTTACAATTACAAAGTTATGATGTAGAAAAAGGAGCGGGAACAATGAGCCCGTATACTTTCTTAAGAGCAATCGGTCCAGAACCATGGCGTGCATGTTATGTTGAACCAAGTCGTCGTCCGGCAGATGGACGATATGGTGAAAATCCTAACCGCTTGTTTCAACATCATCAATTTCAAGTGGTTATCAAACCATCTCCACTAGAAATCCAAGAGTTGTATTTACAAAGTTTAGTAGAATTAGGCATTGATCCTTTAGCGCACGATATTCGCTTTGTTGAAGATAACTGGGAAAATCCTTCTTTAGGATGTGCTGGTTTAGGCTGGGAAGTTTGGCTAGATGGAATGGAAGTGACTCAATTCACTTATTTCCAACAAGTCGGAGGTTTGACCGTTGATTCAGTAACAAGTGAATTAACATACGGATTAGAACGTTTAGCATCTTATATCCAAGGAGTAGATAATGTCTATGATATTATTTGGACAGATGGCGTGAAATATGGTGATATCTTTAAACAACCAGAACGCGAACATTCTGTCTACGCCTTTGAACTAAGTGATGAAACTAAATTATTAAAATGGTTTGATGAGTACGAAGAAGAAGCGCATCGTTTAATTGAAGCGAAGGCTGTGCATCCAGCATACGATTATGTTTTAAAATGTAGCCATACATTCAATTTATTAGACGCACGCGGAGTAGTTTCAGCGACCGATCGTCCAGCCTACTTAAAACGAATCCGTCAAATGGCTAAGGCAATCGCAGTTGCTTTCGTTGAAGAGCGTAAAGAATTAGGCTTCCCGTTGATTCACTCAATGGGCCACAACGAGTAAGTCATTGGAGAAGTAAAGGAGAGTCAAGATGAATAATTTTTTAATTGAATTAGGTTTGGAAGAAATGCCAGCGCGCACAATTATCCCCGCAATGAATGATTTAAAAGCAGGAGTAGCGCAATTTTTAAATGATGAACGTTTATCGTTTGAAGCGATCAAAGTTTATAGTACGCCTAGACGCTTAGCTGTTTTAGTATCAGGTTTAGCAGATCGTCAAACAACATTAGAACAAATCTCTCGAGGCCCAGCAAAGAAAAATGCTGTGGATGAAGCAGGTCAGTGGACAAAAGCGGCCATCGGTTTTTCTCGAGGTAAAGGTGCGGATTTAGCAGATTTATATATTGATCAAGTAAAAGACGTCGAGTATGTTTTCTTAAAACAAGTCATTGAAGGAAAACCAGCTCAAGATGTTTTACAATCCATTGGTACAGTATTTGAATCATTAAATTTCCCTGTATCAATGCGTTGGAGTGATTATGACTATCAATACATTCGTCCCGTTCATTGGATTGTTTCTTTATTAAATGAAGAAATTGTTCCCGTACAAATTTTTAATTTGACTGGAAGCAATCAATCACGAGGACACCGTTTCTTAGGTGAATCATTCCAAGTAAATAGTGCCGTTTCATATGTTGATCAATTGAAAGAACAATATGTCATTGTTGATTTAGATCAACGTCGTGAAATGATTAAAGAACAAATGCGTGATTTAGAAGCAACTCAGCAAATTGTGATTGCAAAAGATGATGAATTACTAGAAGAAGTAGCATCAATTGTGGAATACCCAAGTATTTTAATGGGTGACTTTGATCCGAAATACTTAGCAATCCCGGATGAAATTTTGATTACAACAATGAAAGGTCATCAACGTTACTTTGATGTGCATACACCAGCCGGCAAATTATTGCCCCATTTTGTAACTGTACGAAATGGTGATAACAAGCATATCGAAAACGTGAAAAAAGGAAATGAAAAAGTTTTAGTCGCTCGATTAGAGGATGCTTTGTTCTTCTACGAAGAAGATCAAAAACAAACAATCGATACATTTAACCAACGTTTGGCTCACTTAAATGTTCATCAAAAAGTGGGAACAATGGCTGAAAAAGAACAACGCGTTATTACAATTGGTCAACATTTGGGCCAATTAGTCGGTTTATCAGCGGACGAATTAGCACAATTAAAACGTGCAAGTGCTATTTATAAATTTGATTTAACCACTCAAACCGTTCAAGAATTACCTGAATTACAAGGAATTATTGGTGGCATTTATGCGAAATTAATGGGTGAATCAGATGAAGTTGCTACTGCAGTTCGCGAACAATATTTACCAGATGGGGCAGGTAGTCTTTTACCAAGTTCCGCAATAGCTAGTGTTCTTGCACTAAGTGATAAAATTGATCATCTTTTAGCATTCTTTAAAGTAGGCTTAATTCCAACTAGTTCAAATGATCCATTTGGTTTAAGACGTCAAGCAATTGGGATTATTCAAATCATTAAAAATGAAAATTGGACATTAAATTGGGAACAAGTTTTAAATGAGTTCATTGGCTTATACGATGGAATAAAGAGAGACGAACAATCAACCATTGCACTTGTGATTCAATTTATGAAAGATCGTTTAGCGCAAGGGTTGCTACGTGAAGGCTTCCGTGATGATATTGTCAAAGCTGCACTAGGCAATCAATTATTTGATTTCAATCGCATTCAAGACGTGACGAACCAATTAATGATAGCTTCGCAAGACGAAAGTTATAAAGCAACGATTGAAAACTTGAGTCGTGTGTTACGAATGCAGAAAGATCAAACAACGGATGGACAAATAGATGAAGCTCATTTCGAAACAGCAAGTGAAAAAGAGTTGTATCATCACGTATTGAATTGGAAAGAAACGTTAAAACAACGCTCAATTAGTTATGACGATTTAAAAACAATTGCACCGAAAATTGAGCAATTCTTCAATGATAATATGATTATGGTTGACGATGAAACAACCAGAAATAATCGTTTAACTTTATTAGGACAATTAGCGAATTATATTATGACATTTGCAGATGTAACAGAATTACAAGTGAAAAGATAAAGGGGGGATAGAATGGCTGTATTTTATGATCAAGCAAAAGTGTATGTAAAAGGTGGCAAAGGTGGCGATGGAATGGTGGCATTCCGTCGAGAAAAATATGTACCAGATGGTGGTCCAGCTGGTGGTGACGGTGGACGAGGTGGCGATGTTATTTTCTTCGTAGAAGAAGGTTTAAGAACATTACTCGATTTTCGTTACAAACGTCATTTTAAAGCAGATCCTGGTGAAAAAGGGATGAGTAAAAGTAAATACGGGCGAGGTGCCGAGGATTTAAGAATCGGTGTACCACCTGGAACATTGGTTCGTCATGCTGAAACAAAATTGTTATTAGCTGACTTAACAGAACCTAACCAAGAATACATAGTGGCACATGGCGGACGTGGTGGACGTGGTAACAAACGATTTGCAACTCACAAAAACCCAGCGCCTAGTATCGCAGAAAATGGCGAACCAGGCGAAGAATTAGAAGTGCTATTAGAATTGAAAGTTTTAGCCGATGTTGGATTAGTAGGATTTCCATCTGTTGGAAAATCGACTTTATTAGCCGTTTCATCAAGTGCTAAACCGAAAATTGCGGATTATCCATTTACGACATTAACACCTCAATTAGGAATGGTTAATTTATCCGAAAATCGTCAATTTGTATTAGCTGATTTACCTGGATTGATTGCAGGTGCTTCTGAAGGTGTTGGTTTAGGTATTCAATTTTTACGCCATATTGAACGGACACGTTTATTATTACATGTCATTGATATGGGTGGATTAGAAGGCCGTGATCCATTTGAAGATTACGAACAAATTAACCAAGAGCTTGAAAATTATCACTTACGTCTAATGGAACGTCCAATGTTGATAGTAGCAAACAAAATGGATATGCCAGAAGCTGCTGAACGATTGAAACAGTTCAAACAACGTTTCCAAGACAAATATGGTAAAGAGCCGTTAGTTTATGAGATTTCTGCACATAAACAAGAAGGTGTCAGCGAATTATTACAAGCATCGTTTGATATTCTTGAAGAAACAGAATTCTTCCCATTAAACGAAGAAGAAATTAATACATTCGAAACGTATACACTAGAAGATGAAAAACCATTTGAGTTAGAACGTTCAGAAGATGGCGTATACGTTTTAAGTGGTGCGAAAATCGAAAAATTATACTTAATGACGAATTTAGATCATGACGAAAGTGTACAACGTTTCAGTCGTCAAATGCGTAGTATGGGTGTTGATGATGCGTTACGTGAAGCAGGTGCGCAAGACGGAGACGCTGTGAGAATTAAAGATTTTGTGTTTGAATTTGTAGACTAAGAGGACAACTAATGATGAAAAATAATAATTTTAATCAGAGAGCGGATGCGTTAGACGGTATTCGAGTGCTGGCGATTATTAGTGTCATCCTCTATCACATTATGCCGTATATAGTATCTGGTGGATTTTTAGGTGTAGATATCTTTTTAATATTAGCTGGATATTTGCTCACAATAAAAATACGACAAGATTTGTCAGCGCAACGCTTTGAAATGGTCAAATATTTGAAACGACGTATAGGGCGATTGTACCGTCCCATGTTAACGACGATTATCGTCAGTTTAAGTTTTGTAACTTTATTCGTGCCAGACTTATTGATGAATAGTCGGTTGCACGTATTAGAGAGCTTAACTTTCACAACAAACTGGATGCAGATTATTCGAGGCGAATCCTATTTTGATATGTATTTGTCTCCAAATATTTATAATCATTTATGGTATGTCGCTTTATACATTCAATTAATCATTCTCTTGCCAATCATAATAACTGTATTTCAACGTTATGTGAAGCATCTAAAAGGGATAGCTTATCTACTGATGGGGTTAAGTGTTATTTCAGCTGTTTTGATGGGGATTTGGTTTCAACCAGGTATTGATCCTACTCGTGTTTATTACGGAACAGATACACGGGCCTTCTCCTTCTTAATGGGAGTCTTATTAGCTTATCTATGGCCATATAATCGTTTAAGAGAAGATATTACCACAAAACAAGCACAAGTCTTAAATGGCTTAAATATGTTGAGTTTACTTGTTGTTGGTTTGTTTATCTTTCATTTAAATGACAAGAGCCCTTGGACATACCGAGGTGGTATTTTTGTTTTTGATTTATTCAGTATGTTTTTGATTGCGATAACATTACATCATAAAACGATTTTAAATAAAATCTTCACTTTATCAGTTTTTAAACAATTAAGTAAACGAAGCTTTTATTATTATCTGTGGTATTTCCCGGTCATTACCATTTATGAGTTTCGATATAGCCAAATTATGCCGGGATTTTTCTGGCATGTTATGTCGCAACTTTTAATTATTTTTATATTAGGTGAAGTATTATATCAACTGTTCGAAAAACATTATTATCAAGGCTTTTTCTCAGTAGCATTTTGGAAAGAGTCAAAACAAGTTTTTCAAGAATGGCGACAAAATCAAACCATTCATACAAGAAAAATAGCGCAACTCTTTTTAATTGCGCTCCTTCCATTAATTGCAGGATGGGGATTAATGACCGCACCAAGTAAAGCGGCTAATTCTAATCACTCACCAAATGTGAATAAGCAATTAAATCGACAATCAGATAAACAAGTGAAACAGTCCGAAAAGAAAACGACTAAACAAAAAGATAAAATGGAATCAGATCAAGGAACACCTGAAAATCCAGAACCACTTGTCCCATCAGATGATCGAGAAGCAAGTGATGAATCAGACGACAAGAATAAAGAGATAAAACCAGCACTACCAATGTTTCCAGGATTAAGTAAAGCGGAACGAGCTTTTGCACAAGATTTAGATGTTACGTTTTATGGCGATTCAATTTTATTAGGGGTACAAGACAATTTACAAACCGTTTTCCAAAATAGTAATGTCAACGGCTTAGTTGGTCGTCAATTATATCAAAGTTATAATGAACTACAGCAAATGCTTCAAAGTGGACAAATTCAACATCAAATTGTTATCTTCTTAGGTACAAATGGAGGATTCTCAATTCAACAAGTTGAAAGCTTAATTGAACTATTAGATGGTCATGAAGTGGCCTTCGTTAATGCTAATGTGGACCGTTCATGGGAAACAGAAGTGAATAACGTGTATCAAGCGATTCATGAAAAATATCCAAAAGTTCAAATTATTGACTGGAAGTCATTCTCAAACGGTCAAACAGACTGGTTTGGTGATGATGGTGTTCATCCGAATGAATTAGGAAGAGAAAAAATGGTTCAATTAGTTGTTAAATCATTAAAAGCTTCCCATTCGTCCCACAAGAAATCAAATAAATAGAGTAGTGACACATGGTTCACATGAAAAGAGGTGTATATGGAACTAGTTTTTTTAGGTACAGGTGCAGGTGTACCCTCAAAAAGTCGGAATGTTTCAAGCATTGCGTTAAAACTTTTAGACGAGTTAAATGAAATATGGTTGTTTGATTGTGGTGAAGCAACTCAACATCAAATTTTACATACATCGATTCGACCAAGAAAAATTAAACGAATCTTTATTTCCCATATGCATGGCGATCATATATACGGACTGCCCGGGTTATTAGTATCTCGTCAGAATCAAGGTGGTCAAGACCCCATGACGATTTACGGACCAAAAGGAATTAAAGAGTTTGTGTTAACTAACTTACGTTTAAGTCATTCACGACTATCTTATGCGATTAAATTTGTAGAATTAGAAGATGATCAAACGATTATTGATGATGCTACATTTAAAGTGTCAGCTTATACCTTGGAACATGGTGTGAAAAGTTTTGGCTATCGAGTAGAAGAAAAAGATTCGATAGGTCATTTGCAAGCTGATCGATTAATCGCAGATGGATTGCCAGCTGGTCCTTTATTTGGACAACTGAAGCAAAAAGGTGAAGTGGAACACAATGGCAAATTGTATAAGCGGGACGACTATTTATCAGCGCCCGTTAAAGGACGAATTGTTGGTATTATTTTAGATACACGACGAACGGCTAAAAGAGAAAAGATTGCTAAAAATTGTGATGCTTTAATTCATGAAGCAACTTTTAAATCAGCTGATAAAGATTTAGCCTATAATTATTACCACTCAACAATTAATGATGCAGCAGAGTTAGCGAAATCCTGCCAAGTTAAACAACTTTACTTAACGCATATTAGTAGCCGCTATTTAGGTGAAGAATTGAAACAATTCATTCAAGAAGCGAAACATGCCTTTGCAGAAACTATTGTTGCAAGGGATTTAGATCATTTTGAAGTGATGATAAAAGACGATTAAAAGAAAGAAGAGGTGCTATTTTGAAAACAGCTTTAGTAACGGGAGCAAGCAGTGGCTTAGGAAAAGAAATTGCAACAATTTTAGCAATGGCAGGCTATCGATTAGTTATTGTTGGACGAAATGCAGATAGTTTGAATGACGTTAAGCAGCTAACCGATACATATAACCAACAATCAACGGAAATGATAATAGCCGACTTAAGTCAAAAAGAAGACGTTATGAAACTGGTAGAAAAAATAGAACAATTAGAGCAATTGGATGTAACAGTAAACTGTGCTGGTTATGGATTGTTCAAGCCATATGATGAACTAGATTATGATCAAACGGAGCAAATGTTCCGAGTAAATGTCTTTCAGCTAATGGCACTTTCACAAGCGAGTGCAAATAAAATGTTAAAACAACAATCAGGTCATATTATTAATGTGGCATCAATTGCTGGTAAAATAGCAACACCAAAAACTGCAGTGTATAGTGCAACGAAGAGTGCAGTGATTAGTTATTCAAATGCTTTACGTTTAGAATTAGCAGATTCTCCTGTGAAAGTATCAGTAATTAATCCTGGTCCAATTCAAACGAATTTCTTTAAAGTGGCTGATAATAGTGGCGAATATGAAAAAAGCGTTCAAATGATTATGTTAGACGCGACAAAATTAGCAAAAGAAAGTGTCCGTTTATTAACACATTATAAACGTGAATTAAACCGTCCATATATTATGCATGCAGCACACTTAATTTATACAGTATTTCCAACAGTTAGTGACTTTCTAACTGTCAAATTATTTAATAAGAAATAACAACAGTTTTTAGAGATAGAGAGACGAGGAATGAAATGAAATCAGTACATTTCACTTGGCCCCAACCATTAGAAGCCGTTGAACAACAAACCGTTGAAACAATCGCTAGCCAATTGACGTTAGATCCATTAATTGTTGAATTACTTTGGCGCAGAGGATGGCAATCATTAGAAATGATTGAAACGTTACTTCAAACAGAAAATCCTGTCTATCATGACCCTTTTTTATTACATGATATGCAACGAGCAGTTGATCGAATCATATCAGCTGTAGAGGAACAAGAATCCATTCTGATATATGGTGATTACGACGCCGATGGGATGACCAGTTCAAGTATTTTATATGAAACATTAGAGCAGCTTGGGGCACAAGTATCTTACTATTTACCCAATCGTTTCACTGATGGCTATGGCCCCAACTTAGACGTTTATAAATATTTTAAACAACAAGGTGTTTCTTTAATTGTAACCGTTGATAATGGTGTCAGTGGGAAAGAAGCCATTGAAGCAATTCAGGCAATGGGAGTAGATGTTATTGTAACCGATCATCACGAAATTCCAGCTGAGTTACCTTCAGCTTATGCTATTGTACATCCACGCCATCCAAAAGGAACTTATCCATTCGGTGATTTAAGTGGTGCTGGTGTAGCTTTCAAAGTAGCACATGCATTGACTGGTGAATTGCCAATGGAGCTACTAGACTTAGCAGCCATTGGAACAGTAGCTGATTTAGTCTCATTGACAGATGAAAATCGAACCCTGGTCAAACAGGGGATTCAATTAATGAATCATTCCTTACGAATGGGTATTCAAAGTTTACTAGAAGCAAGTGGTATACAAGCAGGACAATTAATTGATGAACAGACGATCGGATTTAAAATAGCACCAAGACTTAATTCATTAGGTCGATTAGACGATCCCAATCCAGCCGTGTCACTTTTAACTGCGCTTGATAGTGAAGTCGCTGATGAAATTGCCCAACAAATGGAACAAGTTAATCAACAACGTGTCGATTTGGTGGAACAAGTTACCGAGCGATGTGCGACATTATTAGAAGAAAAAACATCCACGCAACCCTTACCTAAAATAATCGTCTTATATGAACCAGATTTTCACGTGGGCATTTTAGGAATCGTTGCGTCACGCTTAGTTGATCGTTATGCTAGGCCAGTTATTCTTTTAGGTGATGGATCAAATAGTGGAGAAATAAAAGGGTCAGGTCGCTCCATCCCATCAATTAATTTATATCAATTACTTCAAGAGGCAGCTTCTTCAATTATGTACTTTGGAGGACATGCCGGCGCAGCAGGCTTAACTATGAAAAAAGACCAATTACATGAAATGATTAAATTATTAGAACGTGCATTGGATGATGTTTCCTTAGACGATCTAGTTATCGAAGAATCGATTGATTTAAATTTACCGATTGAGCGCTTAACTATTGATTTTGTCAATCAATTGAAAGCTATTGGGCCATACGGTATGGGATTTACCCAACCACTCATTGGAATCGAGTCCATTAAATTAAAAGATGGACGTACAATGGGCGTTAATCAAGCGCACTTTAAAGCAAAAGTGGATCACCCAACGAATGACGCAATCGAAGTTCTAGGCTTTAATTGGGGCGATAATGAAAAACAATTAAGCCACGCTCACTCTTTAAAAATCATTGGTGAATTAGATCTTAATAAATGGCGTGGAGAAGAGACCCCACAAATTCGATTAAAAGGATACGAATTAATGGGGAAAATTTGGTTAGATGAGCGAAAAAGCAAATTAGACCCACAACTACTTCAATTAAAACAAACATTATTTATTTATGAAACAGAGAAAATCGGTGACGTTTTAAAAGAAAAATTAGATGCAACCAGCGAAGCGATTAGTTACAATGAGCTGAATCAAGTAACATTTGACCAAACATTTGATCGTCAAATTTTCTTGGAGTGTCCTTTAATACCATTGATAACTCGATATGATGAACCACTGAAATTTCACAGTGAAGAGATATGGGTAGTAATGCATCGATTTTATCGTTATTTAGAACGATCCATGCCAAAAATTGAAGAGTTTAAGCGTTTATACAAAATCATCTACCAAAAAAATACTTTATCTTTTGAACAAGTAAAAGAACTTGAAACTACTTTGAATTTAAAAATTAGTGATTTAAAATGGATGATAAACGTGTTTTATGAATTAAAATTTGTTACAATAGAGAGTGGTCAGATTGTGCGGGTTGATAAACCAGTACAACAACCAATTGATTCATCTAAATTGTATCAGCAGCGGCTCCAAGCAATTGAAGAAGAACGTTTCTATCAATTCCAGCCGCTCGAAAAAATCATGAATGTTTTAACAAACTGAAAGAGGTATAAAATGGATTTAAAACAATTTATAGCAAGTATTCCGAATTATCCAAAAGAAGGTGTTGTCTTTAGAGATATTTCTCCTTTAATGGCAAATGGCGAAGCGTATCAATATGCAACTCAAAAAATTGTAGACTATGCCATTGAAAAAGAAGTGGATATGATTGTCGGACCAGAAGCTCGTGGATTTATTATTGGCTGTCCAGTGGCTTATAAATTAGGCGTTGGATTTGCTCCTGCACGTAAAAAAGGCAAATTACCACGTGAAACAGTAGAAGTATCTTATGGATTAGAATATGGCGAAGCCATTTTACAATTGCATAAAGACGCCATCAAACCAGGTCAACGCATTTTAATTTGTGATGATTTATTAGCAACAGGTGGTACAATTAAAGCGACAATCGAAATGGTCGAAAAATTAGGCGGTATCGTAGTCGGTGCTGCATTCCTAATTGAATTAAAAGACTTAAATGGTCGTGACAAAATAAAAGGTTATGACACATTTGCGTTAATGGAATACTAAACATAACAAAAAGTCCCTACTCAAGTAGACTAGTTCTAATTGAGTAGGGACTTTTTAGTGTTTCAATAAACATGTTCTCGATATAAACTAACAACTTTACCTAAAATTGTAACATGTGATAATATGATTGGATCCATCGTATCATTTTCAGGTTGTAGTCGATAATGATCCTTTTCTTTATAAAATCTTTTACATGTGGCTTCGTCTTCTTCCGTCAACGCAATCACTATTTCACCATTTGATGCAGTAGGTGTTTTTTTGACAATAACTTGGTCGCCGTCAAGAATTCCCGCATTAATCATACTATCACCACGAATGGTTAACATAAATAAATCATTATTGTAGTCCTTTAAATGTGGTGGAGTTGGGAACATATCAGTAGATTCTTCTACTGCTAAAATAGGCGCGCCAGCAGTTACCGTACCCAACATAGGAATATGATCGGCTTGAATGCCAAGTGCTTGAATAGCTGTATGTGTTAATTCCATAGCACGTGGTTTAGTCGGATCACGATATAAATAACCGCGTTCTGCTAAACGATTTAGATGGCCGTGCACCGTAGAAGTGGAGGCTAATTGAACGCCATTCCCAATTTCACGTACAGTGGGTGGATAGCCATTGTCACGAATGGATTCATGAATAAATGTTAGTATATCTAATTGCCGCGTCGTCAGTTTTTTTGTCATAATAACCGTCCTTTTCGATTAAGCATCTCGCAGTGCGTATAGAATTTCTTATTAATAGTATATCAAATGCCAAGTAGATAATCAAACAAATGTTCGCATTGGTTGAAGAGATGTTCAATATGACACATAAACCTTTGTTTTCACATAAAGAGTTGCTTCTGTTAGTTCAGTTTTTTGAAAGATTATGATAAGATAGAATGTGTTACTATTTGAACAAATGTAAAGGTGGGATGATTGTGTTAAGCCAAGACAAGATGGATCGCATTAATGCCTTAGCGAAAAAGAAAAAAGCTGAAGGATTAACGGAAGCTGAACAAGTTGAACAAGACCAATTGCGTCAAGAATATTTAACAGTTTTTCGTACAGGAATGCGACAACACATCGAGGGGATGAAGGTTGTTGATCAAGAAGGTAATGATGTGACACCAAACCGCTTAAAAGAAGTTCAAAAAAATAAAAAGATTCATAATCGACACTTAAAAAATATTTAAGGAGATGGAAAAATGTTTGATAATACCGATCAATTAGCAGTAAATACAATTCGTGCACTAAGTATGGATATGATTCAAAAGGCAAACTCAGGACATCCAGGTTTACCAATGGGTGCCGCTCCAATGGCGTATACGTTATTCTCTAAATATTTAAAAGTTAGTCCAAAACATGCAAAATGGGACAACCGCGATCGTTTTGTTTTATCAGCTGGACATGGATCCGCATTATTATATAGTTTATTACATTTATCAGGTTACGACATCAGTATGGAAGATTTAAAAAACTTCCGTCAATTTGAAAGTAAAACACCTGGACATCCAGAAGTACATTACACTGATGGTGTAGAGGTAACAACAGGACCTTTAGGACAAGGGATTGCTAATGCAGTGGGTATGGCAATGGCTGAAGCCCATTTAGCAGCGACATACAATGAACCAAACTTCCCAGTCGTAGATCATTACACATACGCATTATGTGGTGACGGTGATTTAATGGAAGGTATTTCAAGTGAAGCTCTATCATTAGCAGGCCACTTAAAATTAGATAAATTGATCGTTTTATACGATTCAAACGATATTAGTTTAGATGGTCGCTTAGATCAATCATTTAGTGAAGATATTAAAAAACGCTTCGAAGCAATCAACTGGCATTATGTTCGCGTAGAAGACGGTAATGACCTAGATGAAATTGCAGAAGCAATTGAAGCCGCACATTCAGAAACAGAACGTCCAACATTAATTGAAGTGAAAACAGTGATTGGGTTTGGTTCACCAAATGAAGGAACAAATAAAGTTCATGGCGCGCCTCTTGGTGAAGAAGGAATTGCCGCAGCTAAAAAAGTTTACGGTTATACTTATGAACCATTCGAAGTACCAGAAGATGTTGCACATCGCTTTGAAAAATTAATGGTTGAAACAGGTGCAAATGAATATGATGAATGGACACAATTATTTGAGGACTACCAACGTGAATTCCCAGAAAAAGCAGCCCAATATAAAGCAGCTTTTAATGATGAATTACCAACTGATTTAATTGAAAAATTACCTTCATATGAAGTAGGCTCTGATGCTTTAGCAAGTCGTGTAACGAGTCAACAAGTGATTCAAGCAATTGCAGAAACTGTTCCACATTTCTGGGGTGGATCTGCTGATCTAGCTAGCTCAAATAATACAATGATTAAATCAGATAGCGACTTTACCGCTGAAAATTATGAAGGACGTAATATTTGGTTTGGTGTACGTGAATTTGCAATGGGTGCTGCATTAAGTGGTATTTTACTACATGGCGGAACAAGAGCTTATGGCGGAACATTCTTTGTATTCTCTGATTACTTAAAAGCAGCAATGCGTGTAGCTGCATTAAGTCATATCCCAGCTACATACGTTTATACACATGACTCAATTGCCGTTGGAGAAGATGGACCAACTCATGAGCCAATTGAACAATTAGCGACTTTCCGTTCATTACCAAACTTAGACACAATTCGTCCAGCAGATGGTAATGAAGTGGCTGCAGCATGGTTAATGGCACTTGAAAGTAAACAACATCCAACTGTATTAGTTTTAACACGTCAAGGATTACCAGTATTGCCTGGTACAAAAGAACATGCATTAGAAGGCGTTAAAAAAGGTGCTTATGTGTTATCACCAAGTCAAGCAGAAACCCCAATGGGTATTTTAATGGCTACTGGTTCAGAAGTATACTTAGCAATGGAAGCTCAAAAACAATTGCGTGAAGAAGGTATCGATGTATCAGTTGTATCAATGCCAAGTCAATTCCGCTTCAAGCAACAAGATGCAGCTTATCAAGAATCAGTGTTACCAAATAGTGTACGTAATCGTATGTCAATCGAAATGGCAAGTACATTTGGTTGGGGCGAGTTCGTTGGGCTAGACGGTGTATCATTAGGTATTGATCGTTTCGGTGCCAGCGGAAACGGTAATACAGTGATGAAAGAATATGGTTTTACAGTAGAGAACGTTGTAAACCTATACCGTTCAACATTTGTAAAATAATCAATGAAATAATTTGTGATTTAACCTTTCTTTATGGCGTGATTTTTCGTAAAATAGACAAGGTAATCATATAAAGGAGGGGTAATCTTGAATACAGGCGTATGGATTTTATTCGTCATCATCGGTGTTATGATTGGATTAGTTGGTGGCTTTTTCGGTGCACGTTACTACATGATTAAATATTTTGAAGAGAATCCACCAATTGATGAAACAATGTTACGTACAATGATGATTCAAATGGGACAAAAACCTTCAGAAACAAAAATTCGTCAATTAGCGAATTCAATCAAAATGCAAGCAAAACGTGATGCAAAAAACAAAAAGAAAAAAAAGTAAAACACACAAAAAGTGTTTAATAGATGTTGATAAAAGAGTTGGGACTTTCCCAACTCTTTTTATATGGGGCAATTAGCGAGTGTTTTCTTTGCAATTAGGGAGAAGAATTAGGTAAAGTAGTGAGGAGTGGAATGGTTAACTGAAGGAGGTTTTTACATGTCCATCTATAAAAAAATAGGATGGTTTTTTAAACAAGAAAAAAGAGCATATGTGATTGGGTTAATGATGCTATTATTAGTTGCAATTTTACAAGCCGTCAATCCATATATTATCGGTCGTATGATTGATGCGATCGTTAGCAAAGAGTTGACGATGAGACAAACGGTTTGGTTTATCGGCTTGTTACTTTTGACCGGAATAACGCAATACGTCGCACGTTATATTTGGCGTACAAATATTTTTGGTACGGCTAGTAAATTAGATCGTATTTTAAGAACACGTTTATTCCGTCATTATACCAATATGGATCAACCTTTCTTTGATCGGCATCGTACGGGAGATTTAATGGCACATGCGACAAACGATTTGAGCGCTATTCGAATGGTGGCCGGACCGGGGATTTTGACATTTGCAGACTCCATTTTTACGGGGGGATCGACATTAATTGCTATGCTGGTGTTTGTGGATTGGCGATTAACTTTAATTGCGATGATGCCTTTGCCTTTTTTAATTTTATCATCTAATTTAATTGGACGGAAAATGCATACTGGTTTCAAACAAGCACAAGCAGAATTTTCAAATTTAAATTCAAAAGTTCAAGAAAGTGTTTCTGGTGTTAGAGTCATTCGTACGTTTGGGGAAGAGCACGAAGATTTAAAACAATTTAAGAAACATACAGAAGCCGTTTTTGAAGCAAATAAACGAGTGAATCGTTTAGATGCCTTATTTAATCCGAATATCAACTTCTTTACTGGTTTAAGTTATATGTTAACGATTATTTTTGGTGGCTGGTTAATTACAACGAAACAATTATCGTTAGGACAGTTTATTGCATTTATTAATTATATTAGTATGATGATTTGGCCGATGTTAGCTGTTGGTCGATTAGTGAATGTACTTCAACGTGGAAGTGCTAGTTATGACCGAGTGGATGCGTTATTAAATGAACAATCAAGTATTTATTTAAAAGAAGATGGTAAACAAGAAAATGGCCATGGAGAACTGGCGCTTCATATCGATCATTTTCAATATAATGAAAGTCAATCAGGTCATTTAAATAATATTCATTTAACTGTAAAACCTGGAGAAACATTAGGTATTGTAGGGAAAACGGGATCAGGTAAAACAACCTTATTCAAATTGTTACTCAGACAATATGACCATTATCAAGGAACTATTACTTTAAATAATGAACACATCCTAAATTATGATTTAGATTATTATTTGAATCAATTAGGATATGTTCCACAAGATAATTTTCTATTTTCAACGACAATTTTAGACAATATTCGATTTAGAAATCCTGGATTACCGCTTGAAGCAGTGAAAGAGGCTGCTCGTTTAGCTGATATTGACGAAGCCATATCGGAATTTCCAGAAGGATATGAAACGTTAGTAGGAGAGCGTGGAGTGTCTTTATCCGGAGGTCAGCAACAACGGATTTCGATTGCACGCGCACTTGTTTCGGATCCACAAATTTTAATTTTAGACGACTCGTTATCGGCAGTTGATGCTAAAACTGAAGAACGTATTTTAGCGCATCTTAAACAAGAACGCCACAATAAAACCACCATTATTGCAGCCCATCGTTTAAGTAGTGTGATGCATGCTAATGAAATTGTAGTCATCGATGAAGGAACCATTGCTGAACGAGGGACACATGACGATTTAATGGCATTAAAGGGTTGGTATTATGATATGTATCAACGACAACAAGTCGAACAATCGTTGAAGGGAGGGGCTTAATATGCATGAGAAACGACCACAATTAACGTTCAAACAGTCGATTGAAGTAATTAAACGGTTAATTCAATTTGCTAAACCATTTAAGTGGCAATTTTTGATGAGTTTAATATTAAGCTTAGTACTTGCTGCGATTAATATGGGCTTACCGATTATTATTCAACGTTATATTGATGATTATTTGACGCCAGGACAAGCGACCATCAAAATCAGCGTCTGGTTTGCTATAGCGTATATGGTCGGTAATTTACTCAAAATGCTGGCACAATATTATGAACGATATATTTTTACTGTGGCAAGTGCACAAACGGTGCGATACATTCGCAATCAGCTGTTTGAAAAAATAAACACACTAAGCATGTCTTTCTTTGATCAAACACCGACTGGAAAAATCATTTCGCGTTTAACTAATGATACACAAACGATTAATGAATTTTGGTCTGTCTTTCTTGCTTTAATTGAAGGGATTTTAAGCATGATTGCAGCAGGTATTGCGATGTACACGTTGAATCCGACGATTACATTATATTTCTTAATTTTTGCTCCGTTAATCGCTGGAGTGATTGGCTTGTATCAAAAGAAAAGTTCGTTATTTTATCGAAGAATGCGAGAAAATTTGAGTCAAGTGAATGCGCAATTAAATGAAGCGATATCGGGGATGCCGATTATTCAGATGTTTCATCAAGAAAATCGAATGAACGAAACATTTAATGAAACAAATCAAGCTTTTTATGTATCCAATTTACGATTAGTAAAACTTAATTCATTACTACTAATGCCCGTCATTCATTTTTTAAGAGCTTTAGCGACAGCGCTTGTTCTAGCACTATTCAGTGTGCAAGCTTTAAATGAGCCATTAGACGTTGGGATAATTTATGCTTTTACGATGTATATCGCTAATTTCTTTAGTCCAATGGGGATGATGATGAATAACTTGAGTGTCTACCAAGATGGCATTGTTTCTGGTACACGTATTATTCAACTGTTAGATCACGAACAAACGGCGCCAGAACAAATGAATCAACCAATTGAAATAAGTGAAGGACGTATTGAATTTAAAAATGTTTCATTCTCATACGATGGAGAAGTCGATGTATTGAAAAATATTTCGTTCACTGTTGAACCAGGTGAAACAGTCGCTTTAGTGGGACAAACAGGTTCAGGGAAAAGTTCTATAATTAATTTATTTATGCGATTTTATGAGTTTGATCGTGGCGATATTTTAATTGATGGTCAGTCGATTAAAGATTATCCTTTAGAAGAGTTACGTCACAAGGTGGGCTTAGTTCTTCAAGATTCTTTTCTATTTTATGGTGACATTAAGCAAAATATTGCCTTATTAAAAGAAGACATGAGTTTAGAAGAGATTAAACAAGCCGCAGAATATGTCAATGCAAGTCATTTCATTGAACGATTAGAAGATCAATATGATTCAAAAGTGTTAGAACGGGGAAGTTCTTATTCAAGTGGCGAACGGCAATTAATTTCGTTTGCGCGTACAATTGCTCGACATCCTAAAATTTTAGTGATGGATGAAGCAACAGCTAATATTGATACCGAAACGGAAATGATTATTCAAGATAGTTTAAAATCTATGCGTCAAAATCGAACAACGATTGCCATTGCTCACCGTTTGTCAACCATTAGTGATGCGAACCAAATTTTAGTCTTAGATCATGGAGAAATTATTGAACGTGGGACACATGATGAATTGTTGCAACAACAAGGTGTTTACGCTCAAATGTACCAAGTTCAAGGTCAATCTCAATAAAAAAAACCTGAAACCGATAATGGTTTCAGGTTTTTTGTTATTTATAATTCAGATGAGTCAGTCGTTATCGGTGCCACTTTATCAATGGTTTGAAAAATAGCATTTAAACGATTGGAAAAATCTTTTACATCTTCTTTAGATTGGATGTAGAAAGGTTCACCAATGACAACTTGCATTTTTTTCCGTTTTAATGCATCGAGTAAAGTGAGTGGACCGTTATAAGCAATCGGCACAACTGGAGATTGACTTAGACGAGCAATCGTTGCAGCGCCACTTTTAATTTCTGATGCATAACGCGTTCCTGTCGGGAAAATAATGAGTGCTTTTTTATCTTGCTTAATGGCTTGAACAGGAATTTTAATAGCAGAAGGACCAGGATTTTGACGGTCAACTGGGAAAGCGCCCAACTTTTTAATATATGATGCAAAAAAAGCGGGACGGAATAGTTCTTTTTTTGCCATAAAGATAACCGGTTGAGGTTGAATCGCTAATGCGACTAAAACGGGATCTAACCAAGAATGATGGGGGGCGACAACGGTATATCCCGTATCGGTTGGTAAATTCTCACGACCAATGACTTCTGTCGGTCCATTGAGTAATCGAATTAATCCTCTAATGAATAGGAATGTTAATTTAAAGATCATGTTAGAACTCCTTTATTCTTCTATATATAAATACTTCAAAAATAGTATATCATTTTTAAGGAAAAAATGCTCTTTTAATAATACCATGGTATAATAAAGGAATGGCATATGAAAGAGGTGGTATTCATGAAGTGGAGTGTACCCGACCATTTAATTGAGTCAGCCAAGCAATTAGTAGAAGAAAAAAGAATTGTAAAGATAGGCGCAGCCAAAGATTTTCCAGCTTTTTTTGCGCAAGTAATTGATGACCGGAATTACCGCGTGCAAATTGATGGAACAGGAAAAGAAGAAGATACCTGTCAATGTGCATATTGGCAAGCACATCATTTTTGTGTGCATACAGTTGCGGTCGAGTTAGAATTACGACAACGAATCGGTCGTAGATATTGGATGGAATCAGATCATGAAAACAGTGTGTTTGAATCCATCGAGCAATCGATTAACTTAAATGAATTATTATTAATTAAATCACGTTTCAATTCGTATCACTTAGAACACTTTACTCAAATAGAAACGATTCCATTACATTTTACATCGGATGCAGTCGTTTACGGTGGGATTGATGCATCGTTTATTTTGACAAAATTAGATTTTTTACCGCAAGAAATATCAACGATAGAATTTTTAGAAAAACTCGTACACCAAGAATATATAGAACCAATCTTACGCTTTAAAGAAGAAACAATGAATCACTTTCGTCTACTAGGTCAATTGGTTTTAAAGTCAAATCACATGAACATATTAAATAACAGTAAACGTTATCGTCATCATTTAGTCATTGATTCAACGATTTTACCAGAATTTTTGGAGTGGGCAAAACAGGTTAATCAAAAAAACTTGCAGTTAAGTATTACATTTGAAATGAACTGGATGACAACACCCATAAAAAAACCATTTAATGCCCTAGTAAATGATCAAGTCCAAATGCAATTAGAGACACCGTATCAGCTTGATTTAAATTATCGCGTGATGATAATGGATCAAACGTGGTACCGGTTAACGTACCAGCAGATGGAAACATTACGTATATTAGGAGAGCTCGCTCATGGCACATATTATGGAAAACGATTACACGTATCTTCAGGTCCAAAGTTTACATTAGGCGAACGTCAAAGTTCGATGGTTCAAGCTGTATGGCCTTTATTAAAAGATGTTGCTAATGGAATTCCATCGGGTGAACAAGTGGAAGAGTTAACGATTCAAATTGACGGCCGATTTGACGAACATCAACTATATCTTGAAGTCTTTTTTGAATACGGGGATGAAATGTCTTATCCCATCATTTTAGAAGAACCACGTTTACAACTTATCGTTTGGCGAAGTATAGAGGAACTTGCTTTTTTCGAACAATTAATGAATTTTGGGGCAACGTATCAAGATCATCAATTTATTTTTTCGGGACGAGACGTAGCGGATCGATGGAAAATTTCACATGAAATCTTACCTTATTTACGTCAACATGAATTTAACTTACGTGCATCAACTCGACCAACTATTGATCAGGTGAAAATGCGACCTAAAATAAATGAACGAGGGCGCTATTTGTCTATTGAGTTCGAAACTGATGATTTAGACCAAAGCCAAATTAAATTATTGACAGATGCGATTGCAACAAACCAACGCTTTGTCGAAATCGAACCCTTTCAATTTATCGCGGTTGATGCATCTAGCGAGCAAGAAGTTAATGAATTGATTGATGAGTTGCACTTAAAACGATCAACGATTCAACCAGTAATGGAGTTACCGATGATTAAATTACCACTCATCCAACGCTATTTAGAACGAGTGGATAAAGATGCCATTGCCACCACCTCATCCTTTGATTGGTTGTTACACCAATTTCAAAATCAAGAAGCCGAATCAATTACAACAGATCTAGTCCTTCAAGATTATTTGAAACCTTACCAAATTGAGGGAGTGAAATGGCTGAAACGCTTAAATGATTGGCATATGGGCGGTATTTTGGCCGATGAAATGGGATTAGGGAAAACGATTCAAATGTTATCTTTAATTGCCACTCAATATGCAGATGAACGCTTCCAGCCGTCTGACCACATTATTATTTGCTGTCCAGCGTCATTAGTTGACAATTGGCTAGATGAGATTAAACGTTTTGTTCCTGAACTATCAGCCATAGCATACCGCGGGCAACCGGTTGAGCGAATGACCTTGTTGAAAGATAACGCACAGTATCAAATATTGATTATGAGTTACCAAACATTTTTACAAGATCATGAATTGTTTTTCCCACTGGATATTGCTTCGGTCGTGTTAGATGAAGCGCAATACGTTAAAAATGACCGGAGTAAGACACATCATGCGTTAATGAAATGGACCGATCGTCCGATTTATGCATTAAGTGGCACTCCAATCGAAAATAAAATGGATGAATTATGGGCATTAATTCAGTTAGTTATTCCCGGATTATTTGAATCGAAAAAGCATTTTGAAATAACTGATTTAAATGAAATTCGTCGATTAACAGCACCTTTCTTTTTAAGACGTGAGAAGAGTCAAGTACTATTTGATTTACCAGAATTAATTGAAGAAGATCAATTAGTACCTCTCTCAACTTTTGAACGGTCTTTATACGTAAGTCAATTAGATGCAATTAAAGTTCAAATGGCAGAAATTGAAGGCAAGAATTTTGGCAAATATCGATTCTCCATTTTAGCGGGCTTAACTCGTTTACGTCAAATTTGTTGTCATCCTGGATTAGTAACGAAAGAGTGGACCACTCCATCCAGTAAATACATGCAAATCACTCATTTGCTTCAAGAAAACCCAACCGATCAATGGCTTATTTTTAGTCAATTTGCATCTGGCTTACCTTATTTAGCTAACTTTTTAAAAGATGCGGGCTATCGTGTGTTCATCTTAGATGGTAAGACACCAATGAATTTAAGACAAAAAATGGTCGATGATTTTAATGTTGGACATGCGGATGTCTTTATTATTTCGTTAAAAGCGGGAGGCACAGGACTCAATTTAACAGGGGCTAATCGCGTTATTTTACTCGATTTATGGTGGAATCCGGCGGTGGAATCACAGGCTTTTGCGCGTGCCCATCGATTAGGCCAGAAAAAAGATGTGCATGTGTATCGTTTAATTGCAGAAGGAACCATTGAAGAAGAAATTCGCGAATTACAATCTGCTAAGCGCAGTCTATTTAATGAAATTGTCGCAGATCAGGATGAAGTCATATCATTAAATCAATCGCTAACTGATCAGGAATTAAGACAATTATTCTTAGAATGATGAGTGGTATTGTTTGAATAAAATTTTTATGTAATAATAAATAGGTATTAAATATTTAGAAAAGAGGGATTACATGGAAAATTGGGACAATATGATTGGAAAATATTTAGTGAGTGACGCATATTATCGTGCCAATCGATTATTAAAGATTACAATATTTACAGCATTAGTTTGGTCTGTTTTAACGACGATTTTTGTATTGGTGACACAGATGGGAGATATGCCACCTGAAGCGATGTCAAATATGGGTATGGTAATTATTTTTGGATTAGTTGGGTTAGTAATTGGATTAGTTCCTACCTTCTTTATGATTAATGGCATTTTAAAAGCAAAATGGGAAACATTTATTTTGATTATGTATGTTATTAGTTCGCTTAGTGTCATATATAACTTGTACAATATTTTTAATGGTAATATCCCTTTTGCTTACACACCATTGATGAAGGGAATGCAAATTATTTCATATATGTTGACGATTGTCGGACTATATGGAGCAATTCAAGCTTATCGTTTTCGTGATGAAAAAGTATTAGCAGACGATATGGATTTTTATGTAGATGAAGAAGAAATGGATGAAGAAGATTCGTTTATGAATTAAAGTCATTAATATAAATAAAAACGCTCGAGTTCACAATCATTTAGATTGAACTCGAGCGTTTTTTGATTGAGCAAGTTGATCAATTCAATTATAAGCTTAAAACAGTTTCTTTATCGTTATGAGGAACGTGCTCACCTTTTACTTTTTGGAAAGTTTCAGCTCCTTTACCTGCGACAATAATTAAATCACCTGGTTCAGAATCAATATAGGCTGCACGAATGGCTTCAGCACGATTTTCTATTTTTTTAGTTGGAATGGTACTGTAGGATGCCATTTCTTCGATAATATCCATCGGTGGTTCATAATATGGGTCGTCAGACGTTAAGACGATTTCGTCAACAAATTGGTTGGCAATCGATGGAATTTCTTTACGTCGTTCATATGTCCGATTACCGACTGAACCAATGACTAAAATCGTACGATTTTTGTTCCATGATTTTAGTTCATTGAATAGACTAGTTAAAGACAATTCGTTATGAGCATAATCAATTAAAAAGGTTCGCTCATTTTTATGAATGACTTCCATCCGACCAGGAATCGCCAATTGTTGTGTATGTTGACGTTGTTCATCAACAGAAAAGCCTAACTCATATAATGCGGCGATAGCTAAAGATAAGTTAACTTGATTAAACCCACCATATAAATTAGTTTGAATGGTTGCTTTATTTAACATAAAAGACTGATTTTCTTTTGGTGTGATAACGTAGTTTGCATCATGCGTCCCTATAGAAATGACTGGCTGGTCTAAATCATGCGTTAAATAGTCAAAGTGTTCATCATCACGGTTAATAATGACATGGTCAGCTAAGTATAGTAAAGCTTTTTTGGCGTCACGATATTCTTCAAATGTAGCATGTTCAGTTGGTCCAATATGATCTTGCGATAAATTGGTAAACAATGCGGCATTAAAATGTGTACCATTAACACGCCATTGTTTCATCGCTTGAGAGCTGACCTCCATAGCAATAAATTCTACTTGAGCATCAACTGCTTGTCGGAATAATCGCTGTAAAGTAATCGGATCAGGTGTCGTATTATCTAAATCAATTTGTTCACCGTTAATGACTGCACCATTTGTTCCAATCACTCCGACTTTTTTATTCAAACCTTCTAGCAACCCTTTTAATATATAAGTGACTGATGTTTTTCCTTTTGTACCTGTCACTCCAATTACTTTTAATGAGTGAGAAGGATTACCATAAAAATGTGATGCAATTAAACCTACCATTTCTCGTGTATTCGGAACGATGATAGGCAAAGCATCTGCTGGTAAATCACGTACTTCTTCAAGTACAAAAACACGTGCTCCTTTTTCATAGGCTTCTTTTAAGTAATGCTCATCGTGTGTATTAATACGCGCTCCTTTAATCGCTATAAAAAGTGTGTTTTCTTTTACATCTTTTGTGTTCGTTGTAATATGTTGAATCGGATAATCAGTTGACGATGGAATCGTCATATTTGGAAATAATTCAGTTACATTCATTCATTTCACCTCATATAAATTGTATTGGATTGCATCAAGATAAGCAAGTTTCAATCGTTAAATTGACATGATTTCACCTTCATTTTTATCCACTATGAAATATGATTTTTTGATAGTCATTTCCTCATTGAATGTGTTAAAATCATAGACGAAAGGACGGTTAACATGGGAGCTAAGTTAAAATTATTAAATGCTTTAGAACAAGAACTCAGCAAGAAATCTTTAGATGATATTAGCATTGTTCAACTCATTCAAATTGCAGGAGTGAACCGTCAAACTTTTTATTATCATTTCAAAGATGTATTTGATTTAGTCGAAGTTTATTATAACAAAAAATTGATGGCAGTTCTTGGTGAAAATATAACGTATGATACGTGGCAAATAGGCTTAAAAAAAGCGTTGCAATATATGAAAATGAATGAACGATTACTCTATCACACGTATCATTCAAAAGGACGTGAATATTTAACGGATTTCCTCAATCGTATCTCATTGCATATTATTCAACAATTAATTACGAAGCAAGCGTTAGTTGAGAAAAAAGAAGAAGCCATCGAACATATTGAATCAGTCGCCTTCTTTTACGAACGTGCACTGTCCGGTTTAATTTTAGAATGGGCACGTCAAGGAATGCACACAACACCAGAAGAAATAGTGTCTTATGTTGATCACTTTTTAGAAGATACGATAAGACTGACATTAAAAAAATTAAACGGCACCACCCCCATACGATAAATAACATAATAAAGGAGTACGTTATGAAAAAAATACTGACCTTAATCGCTGCATGTGTTGTATTAACAGGATGCCATACTAAAGAAAATACAGACTCAGCGCAACCAGATGTGCAATCAACTAAAATTTACTACACTAACTTAAATAATAAAACGACACAACAAGAAGCGAAAGATATACTAAGTGAAAATAAAGTACCCGATCAACAAATCGACACATTAATAGAATGGGCAGATGATTTTAATCAGCGGGTTAAAAATGATTCGCTAACAAATGGTTTAACCCCATTACATGATTTAAAAGTGGATTATAGCAATGTTAGTTTAGAAATGAAAGAAACAGATTCAGGTGATT
The DNA here is from genome assembly GCF_000526675.1 of Atopobacter phocae ATCC BAA-285. GTDB lineage: Bacteria > Bacillota > Bacilli > Lactobacillales > Aerococcaceae > Atopobacter > Atopobacter phocae. The sequence continues at coordinate 2,097 of NZ_JAGN01000003.1, read as the reverse complement.
TATTTCCAGAAGTCAATTGTCGTTTATCAAGTTTCCTTTTATCCAAACATTTAATTCAAACCAATCATCAAGCGATTAATGATGATACGTTTTTAATGTTTGATATAGAAGCGATTGATCAATTTGATATGTATCATTTATCACCAGAAGAACGTGCCAATTTTATTACTTTATTCAATTGGGTACCAATGAATGGAACGAAAAAAGAAGAGGAACAAATACAATTAATTCAGCAAGCGTGGAGCGACAGAGAAATTCAAATGGCTCCAGGCAACATGTCCTTAGTCAACGTGTATTTGCATTCACCATTAGAAGATATTCGCTTTGTTGGACATACAGGTGTTCTAATGGAACAAGGAACGCAACTCATTTTCATAGAGAAATTTGGTCCGCTATACCCATTCCAAACGACCACTTTCCAATCACGAGAAGAGTTAAATGACTATTTATTAAATCGTGATGATCTTTACGGCGAAAAAGATGAATTACCACCGATCATTATGGAAAATGATCATCTACTTTATCAGAAATAAAATAATAATATTATAAACTCACACCATATCAATTGGTGTGAGTTTTTTAATAGAAAATAAAATGATAATTGTTAAAAAAGATTTTATGAATTACAAATTTGTAGTATAATGATAACTGAAAATAGGTATAGTTCCTTTTTGACTAATTGTAATGGTTATTCGTCTTTGAAACACACATATGTATGAACGGACTAAAAAGAATTAAACTCTACCTACTTAAATAGACAGCTAGATAATGTCTCATGTTAAGTGATGAACTTGTATTAATTCAGATAATGACTCTTGCAGCAGGTGAGTAATAAATTAAATTTTTTTATATATAGTGTACAAATTGATTATTGAAAATATATCAATTTAATGCTTTACTATAATTATAGGTTAAAAAAATATGAATTAAAGGAGAAGAAATATGAAGAAAAAATTTATTTCATTTATATTATCTTTTATGCTTATTGCGTTGGGACTTTTGCCGAGTAACGTGATGGCAGAAGGATTCAATAGTAGCGATGAATTCAATTATATTGGATATCAAGAAGGTGGGATTGGCAATATAAGAAAATTAGCAGTTGTTGATAAGGAGACTAATGATAATAAACGTATAGTTTATTGCTTTAATAAAGAATATCATTGGCCCGGAGGGATAAGAGATATTAACGGATTTGCTTATAAAAAAACAACTGGCGATGTAGTTAGTTTTCAAAATCATGTTAATGAAAAATCAAAATATAAAGGTGAAAAGCTGATAAATGCTTTAAAAATAATTTTAACACAAGGGTATCCAAATGGAAAAATTATTCAAAAATCTTTAAACCTTTCTGATGACAAATATAGAGAAATAACTCAAATGGCAGTTTGGCACTTTACTGATGGACAGTATATTAATATTGGACAATTGCAAAGTCTTCCTAAAGACGAAGAAGCGCTAGCATTGTCTATACTTTTAACTAATGCTAAAAGTGAAATTTTAGATAATGATGTGTTGGATTATTATTTAAAGGCTTATCAAGACAAGCAACCTACATACCAAATACCAGAAGAAATTGAGAAAATTCCAGAAAATTCCACTTTAGATTTATACATATCAAATGGTGTAACACAAGCAGATGGCAAACAATATCAAAATCTTTTAGGAGCTAACCTTATTAATAAGAATACTAAGGAAATAATTCCTATAGAAAATTCAAATCAAAAAGAAACAACGGTTAAATTCTCAAAACAAGATCTAGCAGGTAATGAGTTAAAAGGAGCAACAATTACCTTAACGGGTAATAATGGAGATAAACAAACATGGGAATCTGACGGTAAGACAAAAGCAAAAGAATTTACAGTTAAAGAAGGAAAATATACATTCACAGAAACAGCAGCACCAGAGGGATATAAAATAGCAACAGAAATCAAATTTGAAGTAGTGAGAAATAAAGAGACTCAAAAACTTGAAATTCAAAATGTAGAAGTAGGAACAGGTAATAAAGAAGGTGCAGATGGTTTACTAATAATGGTAGACGACTATAAAGAAAAAGAAACGGTAGTCAAATTCTCAAAACAAGATTTAGCAGGTAATGAG
>NZ_JAGN01000002.1 GCF_000526675.1 Atopobacter phocae ATCC BAA-285 | reverse complement strand
CGAAGTGTACCTACCCGCGTGGTAAAGTCTCGTTCATAATAGCCATTTCTTTGGCTCTGACGACTTTCTGCTCGTTCATAGTTATCGGCCTGGATATATTCTGTTCGTTGATTCTCCATCAATTGGTTGAACACTGTTGTCAAAATGCTTTTCGAGGCATCATCTTTTACCGAATGTTCAATAATGCTTTGAACCTCTTCTCTATTCATTGTAAAATGTACTTGGGTCATGTAAAGTCCTCCTAGGTATGTTTTGTGGTAAAAACATTGTACCGTAAAAGGAGCTTTATATGACCTTTTATCTTTTACACAATTATATGGACTTTATCTGATTCTTTTTCGATGTATACCATTTAACAAATGTTTCTGCAGCTTCTTTATTTTTAGTGTATTTAGAAATACCAACAGCTTCTGCAAAAGGTAAAGTAGATTGAGCAGTATCTGTTTTACCTGGAAGTAAGATTGGTTTAACTTGTCCCACTACTTTAGATTGACTATCGTCGTTAACACGAGTGACATATGATGAAGGACCAACCATAAAGGCAATTTCACTATTCAAGATTTTAGCGTAAACTTGTTGACCAGATATTTCTGTATTACTTGGATCGATTAAACCAGCTTTTACAAACTGATCAATTGTTTCTAGTCCGTCTTTTAAAGCTTCTTCATTAATCGTGTTATCATCATTAAAGAAGATGTTGTTACGAGTGTATGCTAACCACATGAGTGTTGTCGTTGTGCTTTCGTCAGCTCGAAGTGGTAGTCCAACAGGATATTTAGCAATCCCTTTTTCCTTTAAAAGCATCGCTGCTTCGTATAAATCATCCCATGACTTAGGTGCTTCTTTTCCAACTTGTTTGAACATGTCTTCGTTAAAGTAAGCAATTCTAAAGTCATTAGCGTATGGAATCGCATAAATCTCGTTATCAACAGAGAATGATTTCAATGTAGGCATATCTTTGATGTCTTCTTCACTCATCTCAATTGGCATTAACCAATCAGCTGAACGAAATTCACCAAGCCATGACCAATCCACTTCAAACACATCTGCTGCGACTTGATTCCCCGCTGCTGCTGTAGCGATTTTACTTCTAATATCATCCCAAGAAGTTGGAATGACGTTAACAGTGATACCTGTTTCGTCTTTAAATTCTTTTAGCATATCATCAGTTGGCGCGCCCCAATCCGGAATCATAAAGCTAATTTCATTAGAATTAGCCTCTTGTTTGCTTTCTGTTGAACATCCTACTAATACAATAGCTAAAAACAGTGATATAATCAGTAATAAATTTTTCTTCTTCATCCATTCATCTCCTTTAAAATTTTCTTATGTAACACCATTATATTATTTAAAATTACTAATTAGCAACAATATGAACTTAATAATTAGAAGATTTTATCAGTTAGTTACGAAAGACTGTTCATGAATAATTGACATATAATAATTATAGGCTGAACATTTTGTGGAAGCGTTTGATATAATAGAATAGGATTGAAGATAGAGAATTAAATTGCACATAAATCATTAGTAATTAGATATAAAATTTAGACTAAATAGGAAATGAGGGTAGTGAGTTGAATTGCATGAATCAGTTAGTATCGTTAATCAGTGAAATGGATCGAGATAAAAAATTAAAACCCATGGCAGTGGTTGAGCTTAGAAAATGGTTGGCACTATCCATTAATGAAATCAATCAAACAGAATATGGACAAGAGTTATTAAGAGCCGTTAAAGCCGTTATAAATAATCGCCGTTTAACAAGTGATGACTATCATGAAATAATGGATCTTACACATAAAATAGCTCAAGCCCAACCATCAATTTCTAAAGTTTCAATACATGATAAAAACAAACAATTGTCAAAGCATTTAAAATCATCGTCTCAAAAGGATAGTCATCCATTAAAGCAACAACCCAAACAATCAACGGACAGCTTGAATGGAATAGCTGCAACTCATACGACAATGAAGCCTCATCAAATGATGAGCTTAAATAACGACACGTCATTAGAATATTTGTGTGAACGGGTGAAGAAAAGACAAAATCTTGGCATGCATCTTTTAAAAATATTAGATCATAAAACCATGATAGCGGACATTCACAAACAAGCCGAAAGCCAATTAATGTTCGCGTTAAAATCATACAGTCATTGGGTAAGAGAACCGGAATTGGTCGTTGTTTCGTTAGCGCTCATTGCAATACTTGAATATGATGGTAATTATTATGAATGGGTTCAAAAACATTATCCATCAATCTATCAACAATATACTCCGCAACAAGTCGAAGGAGTCATTCGATCGATTTTATCAGAATTTAAACGAGAAAATGAATCGGGGAGTCGAAGAAGAATTATCAATGTAGCGATTGAACATGCCTTAGTTCCTCAACATTTCTTAGCTGCCTTTTTTGATTTTATTTTTGATATTTATAAAATCAATTTTGAATATGATGTACCAGAAAATCTTTATGAAGAGTTTCAATTTGTCTTTGATGATTTACGAATGAATATGACAGATAAAGAAGATATTTCGATTAAAGCAACGCAAAAAACATATCGATTAATCATACCGACGAAGCAATTAATTCAATATGATGAAGGATTAAATGATTTAATTGAATTAAGTACACAAATCGTTAAGATTATTGATCAATATTATTGGGATAAGCCAGTTGACATCGCGTCTTCTTATTTAAAAACAGGCTATGAAGGATGGAAACAAGCTTTTGCCGAGACGATAAAGTCTTCTTCACGTGAGAATGCTCATCAATTAAGAATGCCGTTGAGATGGTCATCAAGTTTTTCCTATGATAACCAAAGGATTTGGCTCGATTTACCGGATCATCGTATTAAATCGAAATATAGAGAAGAAGATCTTTCTATCGTAGTTTTTAATGGAGATGATTTAGTCTATCGAACGCATTCACTGCGCCTAAGAGAAATTATTGGGGGATATCGGATTGTTTCCCATCGAATCGAACTAGCGCATCCTCTAGGACAATTAAGGTATGAGTTAAAGGCTGGGGAAGAAGTCATCTATGATAGCCAAGCAGAACTTTATCGAAATTATATAGTGTTTGATCGACAAGGATTAGAAATAAGTAATTATACAGAAATGTCGGGTGTCGTTTATATTTGCTATAAAAAAGGGGAAGGATCATTTAATCATTTCCTTAGCCAGGATTCTTATGAGCTGGGCTATCGAGAAGTTAACGTAGGCGATGTGATTGAAGTGGGGCATGAGTTATTCTCATTTTCGCATGTATTTCAATCCGGTATTTTTGGAGAACGGCACCTCAATTGTTACGTGAAACGGATGGATGAAACGCAACTGATACCAGTATATCGGTCCGTTACTTTAGCTGCATTTGAAACAGATGAGCAGTCTTCCAAATTCGAGGTGATTCTGAATGGAAAACGTCGTAAATTAATGGATCTGCCGCATCGTATCATGAAAAATGGGCAAGTATCAAGATATTCCATTGATCTAGCATTACAGGTAGTTGGCATGTACACGTTGGAAATTAATCAATTTGTATCAGGCCGAAAAAAGCGTGTGTTGAAAGAAACATTTGCTATTGATCGTCGTTTAGAGTTTTCTAAAGTGATGATTAATACAGAGACCTTTCAAGTGAATGTTCTTTCAAGTTTATTGCATCAGCCTTTCCATGAAGAAATTAAACGAGAGGGTTTTAATCCAGAGTTTTTACTCTTTGAAAGAGATAATGACCCTTTCGTCTATTGTTTACCTTTTGATTTTGGGTTTTATAAAACAACGTCTTCTAACTGGCGTACAACCGGGGAAGATTTGTGGTTAAAAGAGATAGACGCGCTTACTTTTTTAACGCTATATGATTCAATGTGTGATACATTATCAGTATATTCATCAACAGGCGAAGTGCTTAGCGATTATATTGTTTTACGAGATGGGGGATTTATGAAAGAAGTTTCACTTTCATTTTTAACGCAAATGGTTTATGATACCCCATTTATATCTTTAGTATTTCAGTCTAAAGGAATACAAAAATATACAATCAATTGTTTTATTAGTAATGTTATGAATAAAGAAAAAACTAAGATTCAGTATAATGATCAACCCAAAAAATTAGAAATAACGCCGTATTACCACGGAAAAAATAAAGTCTTTTTCGAAATGTATGAGGGTCAAAATAAAGTGTTTACTAGTCCATTTTTTATAAGTGGAGAGCCAACCATAATTAAATCATTTAAATCGTTTACGACCTATACCATTTATTTTTATGAACAGCTGGTCGAGCAAGAAAAAGTCAAAAATAGATTACTGTGGAAGATCGATACAGAATTTTATTTGAGAGAAGATTTTGTTGGACAGGTGTTTAAAGTGAACGAGATATCTATCCATCAATTTGTAAACAAACAAATTAAAGAAAAATACTATTATTTAAAATATAATTATATTATGTTTGACGAACTTATTGATTTAAGGCGTGGAATCTTTAGAGGCAAAGTTATTGTCAGAACACCACAAAAAAAGTGGGAGCTAAAAGCGATTAATCCGGTTGAAATTGAATTACATAGTCGAGCGGTAGATGGGACGATGGATATTTATATATCTAACCATGGGGATGGTTTATTATTTAATGATCAAGTGAAGGGAATTCATTCAGTATTGTTTGATTACCATGCGCCCGACATTTATACTTATAACATTGATTTAAAAGACCGTATCAATTAAATAAAAGTTTAGTATTTCTAAAGAGAAAGGAGCAGGTATGATGGATTATTTAAATGGCGCAACAGGTCTAGATTTCACCGATATAGACAGTAAAGAGAAAGCAATAAAAGAGGTGGAGGAAGGCAAATTGAGCGAGCTTTATTTATTACCGGCTCGTTTTAATGGAACGAATGATGCGAGGAATATTGTATTTGTCCCACCCGTTCATCGAGATTTAAAAGAACGATGTGATGAGCGAATTGAGCATATGATACAAGATCATTTAGTGAACGGCTATACTTGTTATCCAAAATATAAAGGAGAAAGTTTTGTACCTTCTGACCTAGTAATAGAAGCAACAAAAGGGGATCAAAAAGTATACACCGAAACGATTAGTATTTGGTAAATGAAACTAAATAGTATAGTGATGCTTCGATTTAAAAGAGCGCACGAAAAAGCACGTTAGCCTTTAGGTTAGCGTGTTTTTTTATGGACGTAGTGCTCATTGGAATGAATTAATCGTATGAATTAAACAACGCCACTAAAGTCAAAAGACGAATTGTTTTATTTGTATTAAATATACGGGTAAAATAAAGGTAATATAGCCGGTAAAGATTGAAAAATCTTAAAGCGACATAATGAACTATAAGAGATAATAAAAAAAGTCACTAAACTTCTATCAAAAAATATCAGGCTATAACGCTAAAGGAGGAGAACATGTTTGAATTTAATCGTGTCACTAAAACATATGGAGAGAACGAAACCATTAAGCAAGTGAACTTTGCCATTGAGTCCGGTGCTTTTTTTGTCATTGTTGGATTATCTGGTTCAGGGAAAACGACGTTATTAAAAATGATGAATCGCTTAATTGAATCAACGGATGGTGAGATTCTTTTTGAGGGGACACCGTTACATGAGTGGGATTTAAGGGAGCTCCGCTTCAATATGGGATACGTTTTGCAAGAAGGCTCACTCTTTCCTAATTTAACAATTGGTGAAAATATTGCGCTAATTCCTGAAATGAAAAAATGGGATAAAGAAGAAACGAACGCAGCAGTTTGTCGTTTGCTTGATAAAGTAGGTTTACCATCTCAAGAATATATTGATCGATATCCTAACGAACTATCAGGTGGTGAACGACAACGAATTGGTATTTTGCGTGCGATTATTACAAAGCCTAAAGTTTTATTAATGGATGAGCCTTTCTCAGCTTTAGATCCTTTAATTCGTAAAGATTTGCAAGATTTAATTAAACAATTACATGAAGAGTTAGGAATCACAATTGTATTTGTCACACATGATATGCGTGAAGCGCTGAAACTGGCAACACAAATTTGTATTGTCAATGAAGGGTCGATTGTTCAAATCGCAACACCCGAAGAAATTTTAAAAGAGCCGGCGAATGACTTTGTGTATCGCTTATTTGAAAGCGAGGAGTTAGTATGATGGATTTATGGCAAACATTTATAGGGCGTTATGATGAGTGGTTAATTGCGTTAGGTCAACATCTACAACTATCGTTAATTGCTTTAATCATTGCGATATTCATTGCCGTCCCATTAGCCATCTTCATTAGTAAATATAAACGTTTAACAGAAGGTGTACTACAAGTGACTGGTATATTACAGACCATCCCATCTTTAGCGTTATTGGGATTGTTTATTCCAATCATGGGGATTGGTACATTACCTGCAGTAGTTGCTTTAACGATATATGCTGTCTTTCCTATCTTGCAAAATGCCGTAACAGGTTTTTATCAAATTGATCCAAGATTAGAAGAAGCAGCCGAAGCCTTTGGGATGACACGACGTGAAAAATTAAAAAAATATCAAATTGCGTTAGCTCTACCGGTCATTATTTCGGGAATTCGGACATCCACCGTTCTTGTGATTGGTACGGCTACTTTAGCGGCATTAATCGGTGCTGGAGGCATGGGATCTTTTATCCTTTTAGGAATTGATCGGAATAACATGTCGCTCATTTTAATTGGGGCCATTAGTTCGGCGTTGTTAGCAGTGGTATTCAACCTCTTAATTAAACGAATGGAAACAATGAAGTTAAAAAGAATCATGTTAGTCTTTCTAGCTATCATAGTGGGATTATTCGCATCATTTCAATCTTGGCGCATGATGAGTCAAAATAGCCAAGTGATTACGGTTGCGGGTAAATTGGGACCTGAACCGGAGATTTTATCACACATGTATCAGCTACTCATTGAAGATCAGTCCGATATCCAAGTGAAGGTCAAACCAAATTTTGGGAAAACGACTTTTCTGTATGAAGCGTTAAAATCAGAAGATATTGATCTGTATACAGAATTTACAGGTACAATCACTTCGTCTTTACTAGACAATCCACCGAAGCTCTCAAATGATCCGAAAGAAGTGTATCAACAAGCCAAAGTAGGAGTGAAAGAACAAGATCAACTCGTATTATTACAACCAATGGCCTATCAAAACACATATGCTATAGCGGTTCGACGTGATTTTGCAGAACGTTATCAGTTGAAGACCGTCTCGGATTTAGCACGGGTAAAAGATCAGGTGAAAGCTGGTTTTACGTTAGAATTTAATGATCGAGAAGATGGAGCCATTGGATTGAAAAAGAAATATGGATTAGATTTAAATATTGTAACGATGGAACCTTCTTTACGCTATCAAGCAATTGTAAACGATGAAGTCCAATTGATTGAAGCGTATTCGACAGACAGCGAGATAGTCGAATATGATTTAGTCTTACTTGAAGACGATCAACAGCTCTTTCCACCTTATCAAGGAGCCCCATTATTACAAGAAAAAACATTGAAAAAATACCCAGAACTGAAGACCATTTTGAACCAATTAGCAGGAAAAATTACCGAAGAAGAAATGGCTCAAATGAATTATCAGGTAAAAGTCGAAGGACAATCTGCATATAGCGTAGCGAAAACTTATTTAGAAAATAATAAGTTGATAAATCGTGTTAAATAGCTTAAAAACTAAATCAATAAGACAAATAAATAAAAAACGACAGATGGGATGATCTGTCGTTTTTGTTTATTTCTTCGCTAATTATATCTTCTTGAAATCTTTAAAATATTTTCGTGAATGAAAATGCAGAATTGATTAAAAATTTAAACTGTTTTTAAGTTATATTTAACAATTTTTGAGCGCCCTACACAGTATATTATAATGTGTATAAATTTTGAGCAAATAAAGTATAACAAAATTTTCTACCATTATTAAATTTATTTAAAGTTTTCAAAGAAATCACTGGTAGAAGTTTGTGTATTTTTTCCTTTGAAATCATTAATACTATCAACAAGTTGTCCGGTATTAAAATACTCAAACATACTTTGCAAAATATATAACTCAATCAACGTATAATGTTTTTTCTTAGGAATTAACATAATTACTTTCCATGGAATCGGATTTTCGAAAGGAACACACTGTATATTTGAGTGATTGATAAATTTTTCTAGAGGGCGCGGTAGAATAGTCAACACATCAGAATATCTGACCATTTCAAGTAAAAAGTCCCATGAACTCGATTCACTGATGATTTTTGGTGCAATATTTAATTCCTCAAATTTATGATTTAGATGATGTCGAATTAAAAAATGATCATTGAATGTGACTAGTTCGCACGTCTTAATGTCTGACCATTTTAAAGGTCTGTTAAGATGTGCTAAATGATGTTGTTGATTAACATAACCCATTAAATTGTCTTCAAACAAAACAATTTCATGGTAATATTTTAAATTAACTTCATGAGGATGCAAGATTATGGCAATATCAATTGTTTCTTGTTCGAGCTTCGAAGTGAGTTCATGCGCCCCATTTTCCACGACCTCAAATTTAATATTAGGATTAATCGAAATTAGTTTAGACAAAACTTTCGTGAAAAGCACACTCAAAACAAGTGGTGGAATACCAATACGAATCGATCCGCTAGGGAACCGGGCAAGTTCATGAATGCTATCCATTGTTTGGTTGTACAGAGCTAATATCTCTTTAGCATTTTGATAAAGTAATTCACCTGCAGCTGTTAGTGCAATATTACGTCCATTGCGACGAATAAAAACCTCAATACCTTCTAATTGTTCAAAGCGAACAATAAAGTTACTAAGTGCCGGTTGCGAGATAAATAATTTTTTTGCAGCAACGGTTAAATTAAAATCAGACTCAACAATTGTGACAAAATATTCTAAGTGTGAAGTGTTCATTTTGACCTCCTATAACAAGTTGTTATACATAACAATAACATGAATGTTGTCGCTTTTCAAATTGCAATCGGTTACACTTTAGCTATCAAATATGAGAGGTGATGAAAATGAAAGAAGTTGTCATTGTTGCTGCACAAAGAACACCTATAGGAAGTTTTGGTGGTACATTTAAGGGAATCGAGGCAGTCGATTTAGCTACATCTGTATTGAAAGAAACTTTAAAGAAAATTCAACTAAGTCCAGAATTAGTTGATGAAGTCATTATTGGGAATGTTTTGAGTGCTGGTTTAGGACAAAACGTTGCTCGACAAATCGCTGTTAAAACAGGTATCCCTGTTGAAAAAACTGCATTTACAGTAAACAAGGTTTGTGGATCAGGTTTAAAAAGCGTTGTTTTAGGAGCACAAAGCATTTTACTTGGAGATGCCGATGTCGTTGTTGTTGGTGGTACAGAAAATATGAGTCGTTCACCTTATGTTTTACCTAATGCACGTTGGGGTTACAGAATGGGTAACCAATCTGCTGTAGATACATTATTATCTGATGGTTTAACTGATTCATTCAATAACTATCATATGGGAATTACTGCAGAAAATATTGCTCAACAATATGGTTGGACTCGAGAAGCTCAAGATGAGTTTGCATTAAATAGTCAAAAGAAAGCTGAAGAAGCTTTGAAAAATGGAAGATTCAAAGAAGAAATTATTCCAATCACTATTCCTAAGAGAAAAGGTGATGATTTAATCTTCAGTGAAGATGAATATCCACGTCTCGGTGCAACAATCGAAAGCTTAAATAAATTACGTCCTGCGTTCACTAAAGAAGGTACGGTTACCGCTGGAAATGCATCAGGAATCAATGATGGAGCTGCAATATTAGTTCTTATGAGCAAAGAAAAAGCAGAAGAATTAGGTATGACTCCTCTAGTTACAATTCAATCTTATGCAAGTGCCGGAGTTGACCCTACTGTTATGGGATTAGGCCCAATTCCTGCTTCTCAAAAAGCGCTTGAAAAAGCAAATATCACAGTTGAAGATCTTGATTTAGTTGAAGCAAATGAAGCGTTCGCTTCTCAAGCAATGGCTGTTATGCAAGATTTACAATTAGATCCTGCTAAAGTAAATGTTAACGGTGGTGCAATCGCATTAGGACATCCAATCGGAGCGAGTGGTGCGCGTATTCTTGTAACACTTGTTCATGAATTGAAAAAACGTTCTGGAACTTATGGTTTAGCTACTTTATGTATTGGTGGCGGACAAGGAATCTCATTGGTGGTGAAAAACTATGAAAAATAAATTAACATCATTCGAACAAGCAATTTCTAAAATAAAAGATGGCTCAACTATTATGATCGGTGGTTTTTTAGGTGTTGGCGCTCCTGACCAATTAATTCAAGCCTTAATTGACCACAACATTAAAGATATTACATTAATCAGTAATGATACTGGTTTTGTTGATAAAAGTACTGGATTACTAATTGCTAATAAATTAGTTAAGAAAGTCTACGCTACTCATATTGGTACAAACAAAGAGACAGGTCGTCAAATGTTTGCCGGTGAAACTGAAGTTGTTTTAGTTCCACAAGGGACTTTAGCTGAAAAAATCCGTGCTGCAGGTTTTGGACTAGGTGGTGTTTTAACGCCAACAGGTGTCGGAACAGAAGTAGCAGTTGGAAAACAAATTATCACGATTAAAGAACGTGATTATCTGTTAGAAGAACCACTTCATGCAGACGTAGCACTTTTATTTGCGAATACTGTGGATACTTTTGGAAATATGTCTTTCCATGGTTCTACTCAAAACTTTAATAACGTTATGGCTACTGCAGCTGATTATGTAGTGGTTGAAGCCGAACAAGTTGTATCTGTTGGTGAAATGAGCCAAGATGCTGTTCACGTTCCAGGTATTTTTGTCGACGCAATCGTTCAAAGAGAGGATGATTAAAAATGGATAAAATGGCAATTAAAGAGTATATTGCTAAAAGGGTAGCCCAAGAATTAGAAGATGGCTTTGTAGTAAACTTAGGAATTGGTTTACCTACAATGGTTGCAAACTTTATTTCAGAGGATAAACAAGTGATGTTCCAATCAGAAAACGGCTTTGTTGGTTTAGGACCTTCACCAACAGAAGAAAATTTTGATCCACATATTGCCAACGCTGGTGGTGCACCATCTACTATCGTTCCTGGAGGAGCATTCTTTGACAGTGCTTTATCATTTGGAATTATTCGTGGTGGACACGTTGACTTAACTGTTCTTGGTGCATTACAAGTTGATGCTAAAGGAAATATCGCTAACTATTTAATTCCAGGAAAAATGGCTCCAGGAATGGGTGGCGCTATGGATTTATTAACAGGTGCGAAAAAAGTTATCGTAGCGATGGAACATACAAATAAAGGAAACGTTAAAATCTTAAATGAATGTACGCTTCCACTAACAGCTACTAATGCAGTAGATTTAATTATTACAGAAATGGCAGTAATGGAAGTAACACCTGAAGGTATTGCAGTAACTGAATTGAATCCAAGTTATACATTTGAAGATGTACAAAACGCTACAGAGGCTCCTCTAATCAATAAGGTAGGAGGTTAATTGAATGAACAAAGAAACAACTAAACCCTCTTTGATGGATCGTTATATTAACGGTTTCATGAAATGGATGCCAGAATCACTTTTCATTTGTTTTATACTGACATTTTTAGTAGCGATTTTATCATTAGTATTTACTGATGCTACTCTTGTAGATACACCAACTCAAAACGGAGTGATTAACGGATGGATTGACGGATTTTGGGGATTATTATCCTTTGCAATGCAAATGTCAATCTTATTAGCAACGGGTAACGCTGTAGCCAGCTCACCACCAGCTCAAAAGTTATTCAAAAAATTAGCTCAAATCCCTCAAACACGTGCGCAATTTTTCATTTTTGCAGTTATTATTGGATCTGTTTTTGGATTTATCCATTGGGGATTAGGTATGATGGTTGCGATCGTTTTTGGGAAAGAATTATTAGTACAAGCTCGTAAAAAAGGCGTTAAAATTCATACACCATTATTCGTGTCAACGCTATTCTTCACATTTTTACCAGCTACATCAGGTATTTCAGGGGCTGCGGTTTTATACTCAGCTACACCTAACTATTTAATTAATTCTGTTTCTGAAGCATACAAAGATTTAACACCAGTTTCTATTCCGTTAACAGAGAGTGTATTGAACGTTCAATTCATTACATTACTTATTGTATGTATGACAGTTCCGTTAATTTTCGCTTATGTTGCTCATCCTAAAAATGAAGATAGCATCATTGAAATTGATAATGAAATTTATATGAATAGCCAAACAAGTAGTCAAGGAATTATTATTCCACGTAATACACCTGCTGAAAAAATGAATGGTTCACGTATTGTAATGTATTTGACAGGTGGTATTATGTTTGGTTTCAGTCTGTACCATCTCTCACAAGTTGGGGTGGCAGGATTAGACTTAAACCGTTTCAACTTTTTATTCCTTGGTTTAGGATTGTTACTTTGTGCGCAACAAGGACCTGAATATTATGGACAACTATTCAAAGAGGGTGTTATTTCTTCTTGGGGATTAGTGCTACAATTTCCGTTTTATGCAGGGATATTCGGTATGATTGAACACAGTGGATTAGGATTAGTAATTTCTGATTTGTTTGTTAGTGTATCTAACCAAACAACATGGCCAGTTTTTGCTTACATCTACTCAGCATTATTAAATATCGCTGTGCCATCTGGTGGTTCAAAATTCGTAATCGAAGCGCCTTACTTAATTCCAGCTACACTTGAAATTGGTACAGATTTCGGTAAAATCTTACAAGCTTACCAAATGGGTGATGCTACTACAAACTTAATCGTACCATTCTGGGCACTATCTTATTTAGCTAATTTCAAACTTAAATTTAATCAAATCGTTGCATATACAATTCCTTGCGTTTTAATCGTAAGTTTAATTGTTATTGGATACTTATTATTCATTTAAAACTGAATAATCTCGTTTAATAAAAATCGACGTTTGTGATACACTTCCATCATCTATCCGTAAAATAGGTTAATGTGTATCACAAACGACGATTTTATTTTATCACAAATATAATCAGATGCCCATTTTGAATGAGTGAGCTATCAAAAGATGAACACTAAAAAAACGACAGATATTAATATCTGTCGTTTTTTATATTTTAGTTTTAATTATTTAACAACCATGAAACGGTCTTCATCACTTAAGAATTCTTTTTCACCAGCTTCAGCTTCTTTTGAGCCGAATACTAATTGTGAACGTAATTTCCAGTTTGAAGGAACGTTCCATTCTGATGCAACGGCTTCGTCAATTACTGGGTTGTAATGTTGTAAGTTGGCACCTAAACCAGCTTCAGTTAATGCAGTCCATGCATTGGCTGTAGCGATACCATTTGATTGTTCTGCCCAGATTGGGAAGTTTTCTGCATATAATGCGAATTGTTCTTGTAAACCTTTAACAGTATCTGTATGTGTGAAGAACAATGCTGTACCGAAACCAGCTTTAAATCCAGCTAATTTTTCTTGTGTACTTGGGAAAGCTTCTGCTGGCATTAAAGGTTTTAATGCTTCTTCAGTCATTTCCCATAATTTGTCATGAGCTTCTCCAAATAAGATTAAAACACGTGGAGATTGAGCGTTGAAGGCTGTTGGGCTTTGCTTAACAGCTTCTTTAATGATTGATTCGATTTCTGATTCTGATAAGTTGACATTGCGTCCTAAAGCGTAGATAGAACGACGATTTTTGATTGCTTCTAAAAAGTTTGACATATTTATAACCACCTTTGTTCGATTTAGTACTATTTGAGTATACCTAGTTTTTAATCATTAGTAAAATATTATGCTCACGAAACAAATAATTTTTTTGAGGTGAATTAAAAACTTATTGAATGAGTGATAAAGCCTATTACAGTGCGATATGATGATTCAATTAGAATAAAAAAAGCCAAGTCGATGATCAACTTGGCTAATGTTTATATAAAAAATTAAATAGCGTTGACTGTTGTTCCGGTTGTTAATACATCATGAAAGTTTTCGTAAGATGTTTCAATCATGTTTTTTAATGCTTCGTCTGTATTCGAGCCAACGTGAGGTGTAACTAATACTTTAGGATATAAATCAACTAGTTGACGAATTGATGGATCAGGTAGGTCTTCTCCTTGATCAAATTGTTTAAAGAAGGTGGATGCTTCGTTAGCAAAGACATCTGTTCCAAATCCACCTAGTTGATTAGATGTCAACGCATCATAAATGGCTTGGTTATCTTGTAATTCTCCACGAGCCGTATTAATCAAAATGGCATCGTCTTTCATTTTTGCTAGGAAATCTGCGTTGACGAATTGATCATTTTGCCCTTTAAAGTATGGTACATGAAGACTAACAATATCCGATGAATGGAGTAATTCGTCTAATGAAAAAAATTGTACTACCGTTTTAGCTTCTTCGCTTGGGTAAGGATCGTATCCTAACACGGTAGCACCTAATCCTTTGAATAGGCGAGCTTCCGTCAAGCCAATTTTGCCTGTACCAATAATGCCCACGGTACAATTGCGAATTTCTTTACTAAACATTTCTGCGTCTACGCGAAAATCATATTGGCGTGTTTGGTTCGTAGTGTAAGCTGTATGACGTAATAACATCATAGCTAAGGTCAATGATAATTCAGCAACTGAATTAGGTGAATAAGCGGGTACGCGAGCAGTTTTAAGTCCAAGTTCATGGCAAGCTTCAATATCAATGTGATTGAAGCCGACTGTTCGAGTGAAAACGTATTGAACACCATTTTCTTTCATTTGTTCTAAATTCTGACGATCAGCGACACAGTTTCCACGTAACAAGACAGCATCTTGTCCGATTGTTGTATCAATATTGTCATGTGTTAATAAATCTTCGATTAAAGTTAATTCAAATTGATAGTGGTTTAATTCGTTGAAAAATGGCACTTCGTTTGAACGAACACCGTACGCTACAATTTTTAAAGTCATCAAGCTACCTTCTTTCTATACAAACCAGCCAAATTGGCCAATTAATTCAATAATAACAATCCAAATAGGTGCCATAATAACAGCGCCTAATGTAGATAAAAGTGATGCGTTAGATGCTAATAATGCGTCACGATCAAAACTAATTGCATAAGCTACAGCAACTGTTGCGGGAGGGGTAGCCATCATAATGACAACCGTTCCTAATCCAATCAAACTAATTGGGAAATTGAATAGACTTAATACAAATAAAATAGCAATATTGATGGCAGGAATGAACAATAGCTTAACAAGTGTATAGTACCATGTTTTTTGATCAGAAAAAGCTTCTTTAAAGCTAACAGCGCCTAATGTTGAACCAATTGCTAACCATGCGAGTGGTGATGCTAGTCCACCTAAGTATTTAAAAATTTGGTACAATTGTGGCAAAGTATGATCAATACGAAGAAATGCAACGGACTTTTCGACCATTTGTCCATCTACTTCTGTCATCACCATCACTTGTGGTAAGTGAGCTTGAGTGATCCATACAAATAGACCAAAGAAAGTCGCCAAAACAATTGGATTTAAAAACATTTGCTTAATATTTTCTTTCTTCATTGGTAGGCCACTCATCTTGATATAACCATAAGAGTATAAGAAAATACGATAGCCAATATTGAAAATGGAAGCATATAAAGTACCTTGTGGACCGTATATTGCAGTTACTATAGGAATACCAAAGAAAGTGGTTGAGCCTAAAATGGATAGAACACGTAATGCTGTTTTTTCATCCCCTTGATAATTTTTATAAATAGGAATCGTTAGAGCAATTAAAATAGGATACATTAAGATGCCCCAGATGAGCAAGCCCATTCCGTTATTAAACGTTTCAGGATTGATATCCGACATAAATGCGTTATAAGCCAATGCAGGCAGTGATAAAGTTAGAACGACTTTCGTTAATGTTTTACCAGTTGTTGCATCGAATATACCTCTTTTTCGACAAGCATACCCCAATAAAATAATGGCTAAACTTGCAATAATTGCAGTATTAATTTGTGGTGTTTCTAATGTTTTAATAAACACTTCTAAAATATTCATAAGTGTCCTCCTTTGATTTAATAGGGTTATTATACACAAATGAATTGAAATATACAATAATAGATTGGGGGGCTATTGAGTGGGGTTAAAGAAATATAAAATCTGTAAAATATTTAGGAAGCAAAAAAAGAATAAGTAATAAAAGATATTTTCAATATAAAACGCTTATAAACATTGATAAAAATGAATCTAGAAAGATAGTTGCTTGAAATGATCACACCACTTAAAAAATTGTTTTTTACAAAAAGAAAAGCCAACCGATCGGATGCGGTTGGCTTTTTTGATAAACAGGGAAGTATTTAAAAAAGATTAATGAGTAAATAGCATGTATAAAACAGTCGCAACAAGAGTACTAGTTAAACCCACTAATGCTTCGTAAGGAATCAATTGCATACGTTCTTTAATAGTCATATTCGTTGCGCCACCAGTTGCGTGAAAGAAAGAACCATGTGGTAAAGAATCTAGCACAGTGGCACCGGCGTGAATCATGGCACCAGCAGATACAGCAGGAATCCCTGCATCTAACAAGGGTACTGAGAAGGTTTGAGCAGCAATTGTCGCTCCAGCTGTAGTTGAAGCAGTAGCCGCGCCCATCAGAATACCGGAAATAGGAGCAAGAATAAACGCCGGCATATTGGTCATCGCCAATAAATGAATAACATCTGCTTGTAAGCTGGAAGCTTTAATCACCCCTGCAATGGTTCCTGTTCCAATTAATAAAATACAGACACCGATTACTTTTCCTAAACCAAATTCAGCAAATGATTTGAGTTGTTTAAGTTGACCACAAACAAGTGTACAAATGATTCCACCAGTTGGGAGAGCGATTAATGGATCAATTACGACGCTAAAAATAGGACGCAGTGACAGTAACATAACGACGGTAAGTGGCCCTAAAATAGCTTGTAAAAATGAAGGTAAATTTTTTTGATCGCCTTTTTCTAAATCTTTTTCATCTACTAGTGTCCCTTGTTTTTTGGTTAAAATAGTCGCTAAAAGGATGGTAATGAGTAACGCAACTATGGCAGGGATCATATTTCGAATGATTAGTGCAGTAAGATCTAATTTAAAACCTTCTGACACGGCAATCGTATTGGGGTTAGGTGAGATAATGTTTCCGGCTTTACCGCCACCAATCATCGCTAAAAGTAGCGATGGCTTGTTATAACCAGCTTTTTTCCCAATTGCTAGAGCAATCGGAGCGACTGTAATGACGGAAATATCAATAAATACCCCTACGGAACAAATTAACATAGTAGCGAGCGCAACCGCCATAATCGCTTTTGTTTGTCCCATTTTGGTCACAATAACTTCAGCAATTTTTTCGGCGGCCCCTGTTTTAATTAAACAACCGGCTAGTATACCTGAAGTCATAATACGTAAGACAGAAGGAATCATACTTTGCGACCCGCTAATCATTGTGGTGACGGTTAATGCTAGATCACCACTCCCAATTACTCCACCAACTAAAGCTCCCAAAATTAAACTATATGCAGGTGTGACTTGTTTTATAATTAAAAAAATAGCTAAGGCCATCCCAATTAATACACCAAGTGTTGTAAATTCAATAGTCATTTTTAATTGCTCCTTCCAATTAATATACAGGTTTATTTAGACCGCCATAAACGGAAAATCTGTTCACTTGTATAAGATAAATTCTTTTTTGCATAGTCTATTTGTATGGCATCATCAACAGTAACAATCTCTCTTAAAATCGGGAAAATAGCATCAATCCCATGATGAGTACACTGATAAGCTTCTTCTGTAACAATTCCTGCAACTGCTACAACAGGTAAGTGATGTTTTTTAGCGAGTCGTGCCACGCCAATAGGAGCTTTTCCCATCGTTGTTTGAGCATCTAGTTTACCTTCACCAGTAAAAACAAGATCAGCATCTTTTAAGTGCGCTTCTAATTTTGTTTCTTCCAAAATGATAGTGATACCAGATTCAAGAGAAGCATTAAGAAACGTTAAAAACGCAAAACCTAATCCTCCAGCAGCACCGGTTCCTGGAAATAGTGGATCAGCAGATGGCACAGTTTCTTGGGCGATTTGGGCATAGTGTTTGAGCCAGCTGTCCATTTGTTTCACCATCTCGGCAGAAGCTCCTTTTTGTGGACCGTAAACCGCACTAGCACCGTTTGTTCCATATAATTCATTATTAACGTCGCAAGCAATTCGAAATTCGCACGATGCTAATTCGGGAATGGCATGATTGGTACGAATAGTAGCTAGATCTTTTAATCCGATAGCGCCAAGAGAGATAGGGGCAGCTTGTTCATCTAAAAATTCATAACCTAAAGCTTGTAGCATGCCAACCCCCCCATCGTTAGTTGCGCTTCCGCCGATTCCAATAATAAAACGGCGACACCCCTCTTGGATGGCGTGCTTAATAAGTTCACCAACTCCATAAGTCGTTGTGTTAAATGGATGACGTTGTTCGGTTGGCACTAGGGTAAGACCAGCTGCACTAGACATTTCAATAACTGCTATATTATGTGGTGGAATTATACCGTATTGAGCGGTAACTGAGTGGCCAAGCGGTCCTGTAACGGATACATTTTTTAAAATCCCATTCATCCCATGAACTAAGGCATCAACTGTACCTTCTCCGCCGTCCGCTAATGGACAAATCACAACTTCTGCGTCAGGTTCTACACGATGAATACTTTCTGCAACAGCTTGACCAGCTGCTAATGACGATAAGCTTCCTTTAAACGAATCAATGGCTGCAACGATTTTCATAAATACCCTCCTAATTATTTTTTGAACAATGTACTCTTAATATAACAAATGCCGTTTTTTTTTAAATAGTAGAGTTACTATAAATTTGAACGAAACACTAGATTTTTTTGTTAGCGGTAACATTATATGGTAGTATACACATGAGGTGAAGAATATGACTGCTAAAATTGATAAATGTCTTGCGCAAGAGATAGTTAATACATTAAAAGATATTTGTGGCAAGCACATCAATTTTATTAATGCATCGGGTATAATTTTTGCCAGTACGGATAAGCATCGGATTGGCATGTATCATGAGGTGGGATATCAAGCATTTTTATCACAATCAACCATTGAAGTGAATTCAGATAATAGTTATACAGGTACGCAACAAGGAATTAATATGCCCATTTTAAATGATCGAAAAGTATTAGCAGTCATTGGTATTTCTGGACACCCAGATGAAGTTAGAAAATACGCGCAACTTCTTGAAAAAGTGACTAAACTATTGATCAAAGAAAAAGAAATGAATGAGCATAGTCGATCGTTAGAAGAAAAAATGTCTTTTGTCGTTAGATCATTAATCGAAAATACAGTGATGGATCGAACGTATTTAGAGCAATGTTTAAATGATTTGAGGGTGAAAACAGATACCTTAAAAAAAGTTTTGATTATTCAAGTTTTAACGAAGCAAAATGAAACAGAATATAGTAAAATACATACTCAATTAAAACAAATATTAGATAATCAACCAACAACGTTATACTTATTCAATTATCCAAATAAGTATATCGCTATAATTGACGATTGGTCATTTCATCAAAATGAATACAAAATCAAACAAAAAATAAACGAAATGGGGGGAAGTATACGAGTTGCTGTCGGAAAGAGTTATCATATCAATTATTTGAATAAATCATATGAAACGGCGATAATAGCAGAGGAAAGTTTAAATGAGCATTCAGAAAGCTTAGCACATTATGATGACTTGTCTTTAGAAATTGTTTTAGCGGCGATTAGTGAACAGACCAAAGAAGCGTTCTGTCAAAAGATAATTAAACAGTTATCATCAGAAGACGTAGCGTTATTAAAAGTATATTATGAAACAAATATGTCGTTAGAACAGACGAGTAAATCTCTTTATTTGCATAAAAATACAATTCAGTATAAGCTTAATCAAATTTTGAAGAAGAGTGGGAAAAATCCGAGAGAGTTTAAAGATGCTGTTTTATTGTATGTAGCAACTAAAATACAACGACATAGCAGATGAGTATATTCCCAATCACTTTAAAATATGCTATTCTGATAGCAATTGAATCTCGTCCTAATCTTCTTAAAGTAACAGGATATATGAGACAAATTAAGCTTGAAAAGACGTAGAAGGAGAGAATGAGATGGAGTATATGCAAGAAGTTGTCAAGTTAATTAACTTAAACCAAAATAAGCCATTATACGAAAACATTTATGAAGGGTTACGTACAGCGATTATAAAAGGGGTCATTCCCATGGGTGTTCGTATTAATGAGAAAGTCTATGCAAAAGAGTTAAATGTGAGTCGAACTCCTATTCGAGTGGCTTTACATCGATTGCAAGACGAAGGAATTGTGAAGCATGTGCCGAACTTTGGTATTATGGTGACACGCGTTACAGAAAAAGATGTGGATGAAATTTATCAAATTCGAGTAGCGCTAGATATTTTAGCAAGCGTTAATGCAGCGAAAGCAATGACAAAAGAACGTGCTGAGCAAATGGACCATTTATTAAGCCAAGCAGAAGAAGCCCAAAGTCATGGCGAAGTGCAACGAGTGATTGACTTATCTAAAGATTTTAATACGATGATTTATAAATTTGCGGATATGCCTCATTTGGAGTCGATTCAAACCAAATTACATGATTATTTGACACGGTTTAGAGATATCTCATTGATGTCAGACGATCGAAGGCAACTGGCGATTGAAGAGCACCGTTTGATTTTTAATTTTATGCGCCATAAAAACTTTGATGCGCTAGAGAAAATGATTACATCCCATTTGTATAATTCAAAAGAATTCATTATTTTAGAAATGGATGAGGAGCTAAAAAATGCATAAAAATCGTCTCATTCAATTAGCAGTGAAATCATTGATTCAAGAAGCAAGTTTATATCCGAAACCTGGATTGGTTGATCCGGTTGATTGTGGATCACATACAGATATGGATTATGACATGTTTATTGATAGCGCCTTTGCATTGATGCCAGGCTTTTATCGTTATTATGAATTAGGCTGTCATCATCAATCGAATCTTTCGGATTTGTTTAACCGAATTCGTGAAGTGGGGATGGAAAACGAAAGAAACATGTTTCAATCAACGCATGAGGTGAATACACATAAAGGAGCTAACTTCTTATATGGGATTGTACTAGCGGCGATGGGCTATTTCAATCAACCGCGACTAGAGGATGTTCGATTAGCTGTTAAAGAAATGACAAAAGGCATAGTGCAACGAGAATTAGCCACTCTTCAATCATTTCGTACGCATGGTGAGAAAGTGTACCAACAATACGGATTTACTGGAATCAGAGGAGAAGTAGAAGAAGGATTGCCTCTTGTATTTGATGTGGCGCTTCCTATTTTGCGTGAAAAAGGACCAGCCAAGACGAATCAAAAGAAAGCTTTATTGCAGCTCATTGCTTGGAATAATGATTCGAACATGATTAAACGAGGTGGAATTGAAGGGTTGAAATTTGGGCAACAATTAGCTCAGCAAACCTATAATGATTTAGATCAACATTTAATTGAGATGAATCAACAATTTATTCGTAAAAATTTAAACCCTGGTGGATCAGCGGATTTATTAGCTTTATCCATATTTTTACACGCTTACGAAACCGAATGGAACAAAATAACAAAAGCACATTGATTCGAGTGAGGAATCAATGTGCTTTTTTGTTTTATGTCGTACGATATGCCATTATCAGGTGATTAATTTGTTCGACAATCTCATGCACTTGATGTGTTCGATTACGACTACATTCATGAGCAGGACGTTGACAAATAAGACATTGGCGAGGTGCAAGGTTGAGCGTTTGACGATTGGCACCCACCACATCTAAATCATATAATCTTCCTAAGGCAAAATGTTCTTCAATAGCTACCATATCCTTTTTAGTCATTTGAATGTCTTTCGGATAAGTCAAAATGGCTTCCGGTCCAGTTTTTAAATGGCGCCAATCGATTTGAATTTGTGCTGCAGAGATTTGTTTAAGCCCCTCTTCAAATGCAAAAAGATAGAGATCATTATTTTTTTCTGGACCTGGGATATTTAATTTAAAACTAATAACAGTGTGTTCGGGATGGTGTTCAACCATTTGTTGAATCCAATAGGCTCGTCGTTCACGTTGATCGAGCATCTCTTCTAAAGTAACAGATAAATTATCCATGAGTTTGCTCCTTAATCCGTTGAATGACGGCCTGACCATCATCTGTTAGTAACCAATTGTAAGTCGTTTGAGGGACAAATTCAGCGACTTGTCCCAATTGATCAGTAGCAAGATATTGGCGCACCGTTGTGGCAGAGATAATGTGCTCGTTAACTGTTTTTCTTGGAATAATTTCAAGATTTAAGTGACCGGCAAACTCTTTTTTCATCGCTTCATTATATAGTTGAGTAGCTTGTGAAAAAGGCTCTTCTCCAACATAACGTGTTGTTATATTAAGTACAGGTGCAATATGATAAGCAAAAACTCGAGCATCTAAACGTGCCTGAATAGAAGTAACATCAGTATTCTCATTTAAAAAGTAAGACGGAAAAGTAGCATGTGAAACCATATAGTTATCCGTAGAAAGGACAGTTACATGCTCTAAATGTTGAGTACCTGCGATAACTAATTGTTTACGAACATCGGCAGGGAATACACTTTGATCTTCACTTAAAACAAAAATGAAGACGTGATCATGACGGGCAGCGGCTGTTTGGATTAGAAATTGATGGCCTAATGTAAAAGGGTTAGCGTCCATCACAATTGCAGCAATCGATTGAGCATTAACACGCTGGTTTTTTAAGTGTTCTAAATACGCTGGAAAACCATTAATTGCTCGTTCCATAAATACGAGATGCGAGTCAATAGCTTCAATGCGCTGGAAACCAAGAAACTCAAAAGCAGTCTGACTTTCTGGCTTAGTGTAGACATAATGCTTTGAGTATCCTTTCTCAAAATTACGATTCATTAAATGTGAAATTAGTTCATTAAAGTAGGAACCACCTTGAACATCTGCTGCGACAGCTACACATTTAATAATATTGTGATAGCGAGAAGCTGTTGCCACTAAGCGGTTTTGATCAAATAAACCAAACACTTCTTCAATGGATTGTTCGATTCGTAAATTGGCTTCTTTTAATAAATTTTCCCATGAAATTCGGTCAGATTCAATGTCATGAATATATAATTTTTTAATCATTAGAGACTCCTTTCGAAATAGGACGAGTACAATCTGACTGCATTTTATCATACAACCTAGTAAATTCATAAGTGTTTTTCAGGTGTGTTTTTCAGACGTGTTTCGTTGACTGTAACGCTTACGAGATATATATTTAGTTTGTTAGAAAAAACACAATCTTTGTGTAACTATATCATAAATAAAAAATAATGTGAAAGAGAGGAGTCATATTAATGGAATTAATGCATTCTGCAATAGCAGGAACTTTAGAGTCAAGTGATGCACAAGTAATGATTGAACCAGCTGAAACGTTATCAATTTCAATTAAAAGCGTCGTTGAAGCCCAATATGGTGAGCAAATTCGTGCAACAGTTGAAGAGGTATTAAATCAATTAGAAGTGAAGAAAGGGACATTTGTCATTCAAGATCAAGGTGCTTTAGATTGTACATTACGTGCACGTGTACAGACTGCGGTCTTACGTGCGAGCGATATGTCAGATAATTTACCATGGGGGACAAAACTATGATAAAACGAACAAGACGAACAATGATGTTCCTGAATGCACAACGCGCTTCATTAATTAAAGACGCTTATGTGTATCAACCAGATACAGTGATTTTAGACTTAGAGGATGCGGTATCACCACGTGAGAAAGATTCAGCACGGATTCAACTGTATCATACATTAAAATCAATCGACTATATGGGAGTAGAACGTTGGGTTCGTATTAATGAGCCACATACACCATATTATAAAGAAGATATTCGTGCAGCGATTGCTGGTGGAGCGGAAGGTATTCGTTTACCGATGACCGAAACAGTCGATCAAGTGCTACTCGTTGAAAAATTAATGGGTGAAGCAGAAAAAGAATTTAACGTGCCATTTGGTTCGACAATGATTATGGCAGCGATTGAATCACCACTTGGATTAATCAATGCGTACGATATTGCTTCATCTACTCCTCGTATGATGGGTATTGCATTAAGTGCAGGTGACTACAGAAGAACAATGCAAGCAATTGAAACAAAAACGGGTGAAGAATTATTTTACGCTCGCTCACAAATCGTTGTAGCTGCTCGCGCTGCAGGTGTTATGGCATTTGACAGTGTGTATACAGATCTTGATGATTTTGATTCATTACGCGAAGAAACAAAATTAATCAAAAATATGGGATTTGATGGTAAATCAATTATTTCACCAAAACAAATTGCAACAATTCATGACGTATTTACACCAACTCAAAATGAAATTGATCGTGCGATTAATATCGTTAAAGGTGTAAAAGAAAGTGAAGAAGCGGGTATTGGGGTATTAATTATCGACGGAAAAATGGTTGATATTGCCCACGTGGAAGGTGCTAAACGTATTCTAAAATTAGCTCAAGCCGCTAATAAGTATAAAGGAGATCTAGTATGAAGAATCAAGTAAATCGTGATATCCCAGAAGAATTTTTAGTCGATGGAATTGAAGTCTTTCAAGGTGCCTTTTATCGCGATGATTATGAATATACAAAAGCAGCACCAACTGTGAAAGGACACGTTAATCCAAAAGAAACAAAAGTATTAAATAGCATTCGTGAAGCGTTAGAAAAAGTAGGCTTAAAAGACGGTATGGCTATTTCTTTCCATCATCATTTTAGAAATGGTGACTATACGACATCAATGGTATTTGATGTTATTAAAGAAATGGGAATTAAAGATATCTTTTTAGTAGCTTCTTCTTTAGGAAAAGCACAAGCTTCGCTTGTTCCATTAATCGAAGATGGTACTATTACACGCATCTCATCTTCAGGTGTTCGTGATGAAATTGGTAATGCGATTTCTTCAGGAAAATTAAAACATCCAGCATGGATTCGTTCCCACGGTGGACGTGTACGTGCCATTGAAACAGGCCAAGTAAAAATTGATGTAGCGTTTATCGGGGCACCAACAAGTGATGAGTATGGTAACGCATCTGGTAAAGGCGGTAAATCAGACTGTGGTGTTTTAAGTTATTCTGCAGTAGATGCTCAATATGCTGATAAAGTGGTAGTCATTACAGACACATTAGTACCATATCCAAACCATCCTTACTCAATTAAAGGAATCGATGTAGATTATGTCGTTAAAGTAGACCAAGTTGGAGATTCAAGTAAAATCGCCGCTAACTCAATTCGTGTAACGGATAACCCACGCGAACTAAAAATTGCAGAATATGCTGCTAAATGTGTGGTAAATACAGAATGGTTTAAAGACGGATTTTCATTCCAAACAGGTGCTGGTGGTGCAAGTTTAGCTGTTACACCATTCTTGAAAAAATATATGATTGAGCGCGATATTAAAATGGGATTTGCATTAGGTGGAATTGTTAAACCAATGGTAGACCTATTAAAAGAAGGCTATATTCGTAAAATTGCGGATACACAAGACTTTGATATTGCTGGGGTTGAATCAGTTCATGAAACACCAAATCACTTTGAAATTACAACATCTGAATATGCTAATCCATTGAATAAAGGTGCATATGTTAACAAATTAGATTACGTTATCTTAGGAGCGTTAGAAGTTGATACAGATTTCAACGTTAACGTAGTAGTTGGATCAGATGGAACGATTCAAGGAGCACCAGGTGGACACGTGGATACAGCAGCAGGTGCGAAAGTAAGTATTATCGTTGCTCCATTAATCCGTGGACGTTTAACAACGATTCGTGATCGTGTAACATCTGTTACAACGCCTGGAGAAAGCATCGATATCGTCGTGACAGAATATGGGGTAGCTGTTAACCCACGTCGTCAAGACTTAATTGAATCACTAAAAGAAACTGACTTACCATTAGTAACCATCGAAGAATTACGTAACATCGCGTATGGCATTGTGGGTGAACCGAAAGATATTGAATACGATGATGAAGTCGTAGCGTTAGTTGAATATCGTGATGGAACACTAATCGATGTAATTCGCAAATTAAAAGGGTAATAAAACAATAAAAAAAGGGGGAATTATTACATGGAAAAGAAAGAACTGAAGTTATACGGTATGCAGTGGTATATTGCACTTGGCGCGATTTTAATTGGGCTACTTGGAATATTCACAGAAACATTTGGAACAGATATGCCGAATACATTAATCGTGATGTTTGCGATTGGTATTCCGTTATATGAAATTGGGGAACGTATCCCAATTTGGAACAAGTACATTGGGGGCGGTATTGTAGCGGCCTTCCTAGGAACAGCATTAATGGTTCATTTTAAAATATTACCAGAAATGTATGCAACAGCGATTGATGATTTCACATCTGAAGTAAACTTTTTAACAATGTTCATCGTTGTTTTAATTGCAGGTAGTGTATTATCATTAAACCGTAAAATTTTGATTAAAAGCTTTATTGGATATATTCCAGCAATTTTAGGTGGTTTAGGTGGAGCCATGTTACTTGGCGTTTTAACTGGTCTAATTTTTGGTATTTCACCATCTGAAATTATTTTAAACTACGTTCTTCCAGTTATGGGTGGAGGTAACGGTGGTGGTGCGGTGCCATTATCACAAATTTATGGTGACGTAACAGGTAGAGAACCAGAAGAATACTATCAATTTGCTATTATTATCTTAACTATTGCGAATATTTTTGCGATTATCTTTGCTTCATTATTAAATGGACTTGGCGCTAAATTTAAAGGATTAACAGGGGATAAAAAGACAATTATCCGCGATAAAAATGCAGCCTTTGATACAAGTGAAGAATCACATAAAGCTGAATTAATTGACGTTGCTGGTGGACTTGTTTTAGGTTTAGCATCATACGGATTCGGTTTAATTATGAGTCAATTAGTATTACCAGAAATCTTTGGTGTAAAAATTCATACATTAGCGTACATGATTATTTTCGTCGTTATCTTAGCAGCGACAGGCGTTATTCCAGGAAACTTACGTGCTGGAGCAAAACGTCTACAATCATTCTTCTCTAAATATTTAGTATTAATTATCATGGTTGGTGTAGGTGTTGACTTAGATATTAACGAATTAATTGCCGCTTTATCATTCCAAAACATGATTATTGCGATTGCCGTTGTATTAGGAGCGATTTTAGGTTCAGCTGGTATTGGTTACTTAGTTGGATTCTATCCAATTGATTCAGCTGTTACAGCAGGATTATGTATGGCTAACCGTGGTGGTTCAGGGGACTTAGCAGTATTAGGTGCCGCTGACCGTATGGACTTAATGGCTTATGCTCAATTATCTTCACGTTTAGGTGGGGCAATTGTTTTAATTATTGGATCAATTATTTTCTCATTCTTACTATAATAAGTAAGCAACTATTAGAAAATCGACGAGACGAAGACTCTGAAAAGAGCTTCGTCTTTTTTTGTGTGGATGCAATCGGAGACGCTTAATAGTATTAGCACAGATTGAAGTAATGAATGATAGGAACACGGTTTCAATTGTTGATTAATAAACAGTGAAGCAGCCAGAAAATCGTGTACTTTTATAAGGGAGATTGATAGACTAATAGTGAGAAAAGATGTAGAAAGGAATGGAATTTCGTATGGAACCAACTATCATTTCGGGAACAACCTATCGTTTCTCGATTTTAACAGATTCACTCATTCGTATGGAGTATCATCCGCAAGGTGAATTTACAGATGAGTCAACCCAAGTCGTTGTCAATCGAGCATTAGATCAAACGAAAGTGCATGTGATTGATGAAACGAATCGATTAGAAATTATTGGTGATTTTTTCCACTTATATTATGACAAACAAATGTTTAGTCCGGCGGGATTGTATATCGATGTAAAAAATAATTTAACACCTTATGGGAATCGGTGGCGTTATGGCGATCAACCGGCCAATCTAAAAGGAACGGCTCGAACGCTGGACGAAAGCGATGGTGCGGTTGAACTAGATAATGGGATTCTTTCGAAAGAAGGATTTGCGATTTTAGATGATTCAACTTCTGCGATAGTATATGAAGAAGGGGAAAGTATTCAAGCACGTTCTAAGGAAACGGTGGACTTGTACTTCTTTGCATATGGTCGTGACTATAAACGAGCACTAAGGGATTATTATCGGTTAACTGGGCCTACACCACTACTTCCACGTTATGCATTAGGCAACTGGTGGAGTCGCTATTGGGCTTATCGAGCAGATGAATATGTTGATTTAATGGATCGATTTAAAGCAGCGCATATTCCTTTATCGGTAAGTGTTATTGATATGGATTGGCATATTACTCAAGTTGATCCTAAATATGGAAGTGGTTGGACGGGCTATACGTGGAATAACGAACTGTTCCCAAATCCAGAACAATTTCTAAAAGAGTTAAAAGATCGCCAACTAAAAGTCACTTTAAATGTACACCCTGCTTCAGGCATTCGTGGATTCGAGACCATGTACCCAGAAGTAGCAAAGCGCTTAGGACTAAATCAATCGATTGAAGAGCCAGCTGTTTTTGATATGAGCAATCCAGCATTTCGTTCAGCTTATTTTGAATTAGTTCACCATCCACTGGAACAACAAGGAGTTGATTTTTGGTGGATTGATTGGCAACAAGGTGGTATTGGGGCGAGTGATGGCATTGATCCACTGTGGTTATTAAATCACTACCATTATCATGATGTACAACGTAAGCAACAGCAAGACATTATTTTATCACGGTATGCTGGACCAGGTAGTCATCGCTACCCCATTGGATTTTCAGGCGATACGTTTACAACGTGGGAATCGTTGCAGTTTCAACCTTATTTTACCGCGACG
The DNA here is from genome assembly GCF_000526675.1 of Atopobacter phocae ATCC BAA-285. Lineage (GTDB taxonomy): Bacteria > Bacillota > Bacilli > Lactobacillales > Aerococcaceae > Atopobacter > Atopobacter phocae. Next base: position 68,685 of record NZ_JAGN01000002.1, on the reverse strand, counting down.
GCATCAAATATAGGATACAGTTGGTGGAGTCATGACATTGGTGGGCATATGCACGGGACCCATGACCCTGAGCTACTCATTCGTTGGGTTCAATATGGGGTATTTAATCCAATTAATCGATTACACAGTTCAAACAGTCCATTTATGAATAAAGAGCCATGGGAACAACCACCGATGATTCAAGAAATGATGCAAGACTATTTATTGTTACGCCATCAATTGCTTCCGTATTTGTATACAATGAATGTACAAACCCATGAAGCGGGCTTACCACTTATACGTCCGATGTACTATGAATATCCTTATCAAGAAGCATCATATCACGTGCCAAATGAGTATTATTTTGGCTCAGAAATGATTGTACTACCAATGACTCATCCAGTAGATGCAGTGACTCATCATGCAAAAGAGACCGTTTGGTTGCCTGAGGGGATATGGTTTGATGCAACAAGTGGTCGCCGTTATCAAGGGAATGTTCACTTAAATATTTATCGTCAATTAAATGAAATACCGTTATTTATGAGAGCGGGTGCGATTGTTCCAATGGACGAAAATGCATTACATACACCGTCAAATGAGCTTCCGCAAAAAATAACATGGCACCTTTATCCAGGAGCAGATAATCAATTTACTCTAATAGAACAAGCAGATAAGCAACGGATTGAAACTACTTTAGAATTCAATTGGCAACGACGTGATATTCAATTAAAGGTGTCACAACCAATAACTGAACGAAAAAATAAAATAATGATTCATGGCATAGAATGGGATCAAACGATGAGTTTAGAACAAAATATGTACTATGATGCGTTAAAAAATGAATTAACAATCGATTCAATCGAATGGAGTAACCAAATAATCAAATTGCCAGGAATGAAACTGGTAGCGCACCAATCAATTGATACATGTGTATTTGATTTTCTGAAACAAGCTAACATGCCATATGATTTAAAACATGAAATTTTAGGGAAATTTTCAAACCGATCAAATACGATGAGTTTCCTAGCGTCTATTAAAAACATCGTATCTGAAGAAGTGTATGGGATTTTGTTCGAGTGGTTATATGTGGAAGAAAGTTAATGAGTTAAATTAATATAGATTTATTTGAAAGTCAGCAAACTAAAAAAGTATTATTAAATAAAAAGTAGCATAAAAAAACAGGTTGAAAAAGTGAATAAAATTTAAAAGTTTAAGAAAGTGAATAACCTTTAAGAGAAAAAGGGGATTTGCTTTCTTTTAATTTGTTTTTAAACAAAGTATAAAAATGTATTAAAGTAATTAAATAGTATATAAAAAATAAGCTGCTAAATTTTCTGCGTTATTGATAAAAATGGAGTTTGAATCAGTTTTTACATATTAAAAGAATTCTAAAATTGTAATAAGTAATTTTTATTGTTCATTTGTAAGTTGCTTTGTGTGACATTGTCCTGTAAAAGGTGTAAAGTAGTAATAATGCGATATTAAACATCGACTGAAAACAACTAAAAGGGGCAATAATATATGATAAAAAATAGTAAAAAAATAAATTTTAATAAAAATCCAGATAAAAAGGCTAATTATGCATTAAGAAAAACGACATTAGGATTGGCTTCCATAATTGTAGGGTTGACACTAGTTTCTACTAATGTTCAAATAATTCAAGCTGCTGAAGAAAGTGTAAATAATACGGAAAATATTTTGATTGAAGAAGATGTGGACATTGTAGTATCTCCTGAAGATGGAGTAGAAATGACAACTGTTGAAGCAAAACTTGATGATACATCGGAGGAAAAAACTGAAACTACGCCGAAATTTAAAACAACAGCATTAGAAGAAAAAACGGAAAAACAAATAGTTGAAGAAGAAAAAGCGAAAATATTTGAAGAATTCAAGCTCAAAGAGAATGCTTCAGCAGACTATATTAACAAAAATATTATTTGGTTAGATTATAATGGGAAGGATACGATAATTCAAGATAAAGATAATCAACCCGTTGAAATATCAACTCGAATCGTAAATAATGTTGAAGAACCCATTTTAGTGTTAAAAGAGGGGTTGAAAATAACACAATCGATTTCTGATCAATATGAAATTAGATTAAGAGTCAAAAAAGTCCAACCTTTTACTGCAACAGATGAATTCAAAAGAAGGTTAACAAATTTAGGAATAGATTATGAAACAGCATATACAGCTGAAGAAAAAATCATTTTAGAAAAAAATAGTCTCTTATGGAATCATGGATTAAATACGGAAGAAAACAACGTTATATTAAGAAATGTGGATACACCATGGTCTAATGTGTCACAATCAGATGTTGAAATTGCAAATTCAGTAATTGGATCATCAGGTGAAGCGGCTAATATCGGTGTGGAGTTTGATATAGGATTATATTTAAAAGGTGCAGCAGATACTGAAAGATTACCGCTTGATTTGGTTGCTATAGATGCAGAGGAAGCAAATTATTCTGAAGCGATAATTATGCATACAGATGGTACATCATGGAAAAAACTAAGTGAATTACAACATCCTAAATATCCAGGGTTACCTAAAGAAGCTGTAAAGAAAGAAAAACGACCATTTATTTCAACGCCAATTGACTCTAGAGAATATGATGTGCACAGACAAGATGAAGGAAGCGCAGCTTTAAATTACACTAATCTGGAAGGTAAAGAAAGTTATGTAGGAAGTGAACCAGTTAGCTTTATTGAACTCTATATGCTTTATATAAATAAGAGTGCAGATAAAACCTTTACAGTACAAGAGGCACGAGACTTAATAGAAAAAACTAAAGGAATGTATGCACCAATCAATACCATTAAAACAGAGCTTAATCTTGCTGATGAAGATTTGAAAAAAATCTATACATTTGCTAAAGACGATTTAATAGCGAATGGATCAAGTGAATGGAAGATGATAAATAATAGTATACATAGAGTTTATTTTGATACTTATAAAGATCGGTTTGAAGATTCTTCTTTAAAGCCAGCACGACGTCCTAAAGTTGGAACACCAGCAGAAGCGTGGATTGCAAGAGACAAAGATTTTGAACCATCGAGTGACGGTGGATTAGGAACGCAATGGTTTGGTCCAGTTTTAACTGCACAAGATTACCGAACAGTACCAATTGTGTATACAAGTAATCCAACAGAAGTAGGAATTTATATTAACTCTACAGGCGCTCAACAAGCCGCAATTGGATTTTATGTGAACGGTGCTTTTAGAGATCAACATGTTTATAAAACGATAGTAAAAAACTTTGATGGAACTGAAAACACTATAAAAACAGATGGTGTGATAAAAGGTAAACTCCAACAAGGTAGACCGGATATGTCTTATAATACAAGTCAAATTCCAGTTTTCAATGGAGTAGAATACAAAAATACGTTGGCAGAAGCAAAAGATGAAGGAACAGCAGTAGCTACAAGTACTGCCTCGAGTAAAGGCCAATTTAAAGTAAATGAATTATTAGAAGCTAAATACGTATATCAACGTGAAATTCAGCCTGGTCGTTTTGAGGATACACATCGGTATTATATAGAGTACGTTAATGAAAAGGGTGAACTGGTTAAGACAGAAGAATTTACTGAGCTTAAACATACAAATAAATTTCAAGAAGGATTTTCAGATGATGATAAAGGATTCAAAGCAAGTAAAGAAGAGCAAAATGATTTTATTTATCGTGATATAACGGATACAAAAGGATTAGAAGATGCTAGTTATTTTAACAAGAAAAAAGCTATAACGAATGGGCAATATGTTCCTGGAATATTGCAAGCTGTCGAGTATAATTATTTTAAAAAAGTTTTATTTGCCGGAACCTTTAAAGAAAATCATGAATATTATGATATAGAAAAAAACTTTGAAGGCAAAGAAATTAAACGAGAGAAAAATGAATTAATTTCTAAATCATCTGAAGTAATTAAAGGAAAACCGAGTGAAAAATATTCAACGTCTAAAAAAGAAGAAGAAGGTTATACATTCATAAAGACACAAGATGAAAAAGATGAACCAGTCTATGATAAAGAAAAGGGGACTCCTCAAGAAGGTAACTTCGAAATAGGTAAAAACAAAGAAATTACTTATGTCTATGAAAAAGTCGTTCAACCAGGACGTTTTGAGGATACCCATCGTTATTTTATTGAATATTATGATATGGAAAATAATTTAATCGAAAGAAAAGAAGTACCTTCATTAAAGAAAACCAATGAATTTCAAGAAGGTTTTGCAACAGAAACGTTTGAGGCAAAACAAGATGAAAAAGAAGGATTCACGTTTGACAAAATTGTTTCAACAGATAATTTGAAAGATAAAACATTTTTTAATAAAGAATCTAAAATAACACAAGGCAAGTTTGTTCCAGGAATCAAACAATTAATTGATTATGAATATGTCAAAAAAGAAGTGATTGTTGGAAAATTCCAAGAACACCACATCTATATCACACATAATGAAAATGGAAAAGAAATTAGTCGTCAAGTAGAAGAAGGAAACACAACTGAAGGAACTGAGAATGAAACCTATACAACTGGTAAGAAAGACAAACTAGGCTATACATTCTTTACGACAGAAAACCCAGTGAATAATCCAGTATTTGACAAAGACGGTAAGGAAGTACCGGGTAAATATGTACCAGGTATGAAACAAGAAATTACGTATGTGTATAAACGTACAGTGAAGACAGAAACACCAAAGACAGAAACACCAAAGACAGAAACACCAAAGACAGAAACACCGAAGACAGAAACACCGAAGACAGAAACACCAAAGACAGAAACACCAAAAACAGAAACACCGAAAACAGAAACACCAACTAAACAAATGCAAGAAGAATTACCTCAAACCGGTGCAGTTAGTTCATTAGGAGCTGCTTTCATTGCTGTTCTTTCAGGGTTAGGATTTGCTATCCCAGGTTTTAAAAAAGAAGAAAAAGAATAATTCAAAAAATCATGGGGAATGATTGTTCAGTGAAATAACCAAATCATTACTATGAGAATTGATGCTTTCAAGGCTTAGTTCATACACTAAACCTTGGAAGCATTTTTATATATTGGATTTCAACCATAATAAAAAGAAGAACAATCGATAAGTTCTACTTGACATAACAGCTTGATATGAGTAATATTTAATGTAACCTTAATCAAAACATTAAATTAATAAGTAAATCTGACTGAGAAGGAAAGTAAGCTCGAATGCTTAATAGAGAGGCGTTGTTAGGTGGAAAACGCTAAGTTCAGACGAGTTGAAAATGGCCTTTTAGGATAAGTTGTCGATAAGTAGGTAACTTCGGAAGCTCTCACCGTTAAAAGAGAAACCAATCTCACGACTAATTAGTTCATGACGTTGGGCTGAGGGAAGTTCGCTTCCGAATAAAGGTGGTACCACGAAAATATATTCGTCCTTTTACTAGATAACTAGTGAAAGGACTTTTTTTAATCAAAAATACGAGGAAAAGAATGAGAAGGAGTGTGACAAATGATTGAGTTAGATCAAATAAACGTAACCTTTCAAACGGATAAAAAGACCGTGCATGCAGTAAAGGACGTTTCTTTAACAATTCAAGCAGGTGAAATATTTGGAATTGTTGGCTATTCTGGAGCTGGAAAAAGTACGTTAGTTCGTGTTATTAATTTATTACAACGACCAAGTAGCGGTACCGTTCGTATTGGCGATACGGATATGACACAATTAAAGGCGCAGGAATTACGTGAAAAACGTCGTAAAATTGGTATGATTTTTCAACATTTCAATTTAATGAATAGTTTAAATGTTGTAAGTAATGTGGCTTTTCCATTGAAAAAAAGTGGATTGACTAAAAAAGAACAAGAAGAAAAAGCGTTACAATTACTAGATTTGGTTGGCTTAAAAGATAAGACCAAAAGTTATCCTAGCCAACTATCAGGAGGACAAAAGCAACGCGTAGCGATTGCGCGCGCACTAGCAAATGATCCAGAAATTTTATTATGTGACGAAGCAACTAGTGCATTAGATCCTCAAACAACAAATCAAATTTTGAAATTGCTTAAACGATTAAATCAACAGTTAAACCTAACAATCGTTATGATTACACATGAAATGCAAGTCGTTAAAGAAATCTGTCATCGTGTAGCTGTGATGGAAGCGGGACAAGTAATTGAATTGGGAGATAGTGTGACGATTTTCAGTCAACCAAAGAAAGAATTAACCCAACAGTTTATCCAAACAGCAACTCATATGGATCAAGCATTGGAAACAATTATTACGAATCAAACAGTAGCACAGTTAAGTGAGGATGCACAATTAGTTGAACTTAAATATGTTGGTGAAACAACGAGTGAGCCATTAATTCAAGATTTATACAAGCGGTTTGATGTATCAACAAATATTTTATACGGTAATATTGAAATGATTCAAGGTATTCCAGTAGGGCGTCTCATGGTGACTATTGCAGGAACATCGGAGCAACGACAAGCTGCTTTTAATTACTTAAAGGCAAACGATGTGACAACAACAATTATTGATATTCAAGCAGTTGAATTAGCAATGAAGAAACAAGAGGAGGTGGATCGTTTTGAATCTATTTAATCAATTATTACCGAATGTCCTTCCTATTTGGAGTGAGATTATGCAGGCGTTATGGGAAACCATCTATATGTCGATATGGACATGTATTATTGCGGGAGTACTTGGAACTGTAATTGGAGTATGTATGTTAGTAACGCGTCCTGGCGGTTTATTGGAACGTCCAATGCTTTATCGCGTGTTGGATCAATTTGTTAACATGACACGAGCGATTCCATTTATTATTTTATTGGCTTTACTTGTTACAATCACTCGTTTGATTGTAGGAACGGCAATCGGGGCAACTGCTGCACTCGTACCTTTAGTGGCAGGAACGACGCCATTTTTTGCTCGTCAAATCGAGAATGCTTTGCTAGAAGTGGATCCAGGAGTCATTGAAGCAGCACAATCAATGGGCCTAAGTCCCGCTGAAATTGTATGTCGCGTTTATTTACGTGAAGGCTTACCCGGAATTATTCGTGCCTTTGCATTGACGATTATTAATGTTATTGGTTTAACGGCAATGGCTGGAGCTGTTGGGGCAGGTGGTCTTGGGAATTTAGCGATTTTAAGAGGGTATAATCGGTATCAAACAGATGTGACAATCGTAACGACCGCTATGATTTTGCTAATTGTTTTTGTGACACAAGAAGTTAGTAATCGAATTTTAAAACGGATTGAACATTAGAAAGGAAGAAGCATATGAAACGATGGAAAAAAGTTGTGAAAAGTATATTAAGTATCGGCGTAATCACTTGCTTAGCCGCTTGTGGTAGTCAAGGCACACAAGCGAAGGATGCCAAATTGGGAGACGCTGTGACAGTGAAATTAGGTGTCATGGGAGCTAATACAGATGTTTGGGATGATGTGAAAGAACGTTTGAAAGATGAAAATATAACATTAGAATATGTCAATTTCTCAGATTATAATCAACCGAATCGTGCACTAGCGGATGGATCGATTGATTTAAATGCATTTCAACATCAATTCTTTTTAGATAATTATAATGAAGAACACGGCACACAAATCGTTTCGATTGGCCAAACAATTAATGAACCAATGGGCATATACTCAGAACAAGTAAAAGAAATAAAACAACTTAAAAAAGGCGCCAAAGTAGCTATTCCAAATGATGTGACAAACGGTGGGCGCGCGCTTTTATTACTTCAAACAGCTGGTTTAATCGAGTTGGATCAAGCGGCTGGTCAAACGCCAACAATCAAAGATATTAAGAATAATAAGAAACAAATTGAAGTAGTGGAATTAGATGCTTCTCAAACAGCTCGCGCGTTAAATGATGTGGATATTGCCGTAGTTAATAGTGATGTCGCTGTTGATGCTGGATTTATTCCGGCAAAAGATGCAATCTTTTTAGAAGAAGTGAACGAAGATGCACGACCATATATTAATATTATTGCGTCACGTGATGAAGACAAAGATAACCCAATTTATAAGAAAATTGTTGAAGTTTATCAAACAGATGAAACCATTAAAGTGATTGAGCAAACATCAAAAGGTTCTCAAATCCCTGCATGGAAATCATTTAAATAAATATTTTTAGAGAATGAAAAATCCCGCCGACTTCTTGTGTTACGCAAGAAGTTGACGGGATTATTTTATTTTTGAATGGTTAAAGCATTAAGTTGTTCGTTAATCGCTGTTAAATCTGCTTGTGCTTCAAGTAATGCGGCTGCAGTATAGGCACCTTCAACAACAGGCACAGAGTAGATGGTCATCTCTTTTTCAGTCATATCGCTAACCATGTCTAAGTTCATTCGTGCACTTCCTAAATCAAAGAAGGTTAACAAAGTATGAGATGGATTCGATTCAACCGCCTCCATCACTTTTTCAAAACTAGTACCAATATCGCCATCTTCTGTTCCACCAACAGCGGAAATAGCAACATTCGGTGCGACTTCTTTAATGAGTTGTTCAATCCCCTGCGCAATTAATTCAGAGTGAGATACAATGATAATCCCTATTTCATTCATAAGAAACTCCTTTCCTATTTAATGTTAAATCGTACGAATCAAAGCGGTTAATAAGTAACCACTCGATTGACTTCCTGGATCAATGTGATTAATGGAACGGTCACCTAAATAAGAAGCACGACCTTTAGTTGCACGAATCGGTTTGGTTGCTTCAACTAATGATTGAATAGATTCTTCAGTTAATTCATCTTTTCCAAATAATTCAATAGCAGGCGCCCAAACGTCGACCATTGTTTTTTCACCTATTGTTACTTTACCACGCTTTTGAATACCGGCTAGGCCTGCTGATAATAAAGCGATGATATCCGTTGATTCTTTAGAGACTTTTGCCATTTCCATAAAAGCCGTACCATATAGCGGACCAGAAGCTCCACCAACTGAAGAAATTAAGGTCATTGCTACCTTTTTGAATAAGTCAGCAACTTGATCAAATTCGGTAGTATCGATGATTTGGATGACTTTGTCCATACCACGTGCCATATTACCACCATGATCGCCGTCGCCAATTGGTGTATCAAGTTCACTTAAATAAGCTTTGTTAGCTTGAATAAGTTGATTAAAAGTGATCAACCATTGTTTTGTTGTATTAACATCTAACATCAAAAAACTCCCTTCGTCTCTATTTACCAAGCAATGGTGTCGACAGATTCATTTAAGTAGTCCAACCAATTATCTTGTAATTTAATCATCGTCACAGACAGACCGGCCATATCAATGGCGGTCATATAGTCGCCTACTTTTTTGAATGGAATCGTCAAATGCTCGGCTTCAAAAAGTTGAGCAATATCATGAGTGAACACGAATAATTCCATTAACGGTGTAGCACCTAATCCATTCACTAGTACCCCATAAGTTTCTCCCGATTGGAAATCGAACGCGTCTTTTAATTTATGGATTAATTCTTCTGCTAAATCTTTAGATGGTTTGAGTGCTTCACGACGGTAACCAGGTTCTCCATGAATTCCGACACCATATTCCATTTCGTTATCATCTAGAACAAATCCTGGTTGTCCTACTTCTGGGACAGTAGCACCAGATAGGGCGACGCCAATGGTTTTAATTTGCGGTACTAATTGATCGGCTAAAGCTTTAATTTCCTCTAAACTAGCGCCACGACGAGCCGCAGCACCTAATATTTTATGAACTAAAATAGTACCAGCGACGCCTCGTTTTCCTTGAGTATATAGACTATCTTCAACCGCAATATCATCATCAACAACAACATAATCAACGGCAATGTCTTCCATTTCAGCTAAATCTTTAGCCATTTCAAAGTTCATAACATCACCAGAATAATTTTTAATAATTAAGAACACACCTTGCCCTTGGTCAGCAGCTTGAATGGCTTCAAATATTTGATCAGGTGTAGGAGAAGTGAAAACAGCTCCACAAACGGCCGCACTTAGCATGCCATCGCCAACAAAGCCAGCATGAGAAGGTTCATGACCACTACCGCCTCCGCTAATTAACGCGACTTGTGGTTGTTTGAATTCTTTTTGAATGATTACATCAGCTTGTGGTAATTTTTTGATTTTATCACTATATGCATACGCTAAACCAGCTAGCATATCTTGTACAACCTGTTCAGGTTTATTAATAATTTTTTTCATCAAATCCCTCGCCTTCTGTTGATAATTCTATTATAGAAAACGCTTTATCAGATTGAAAGTAAAACGATTCTATTTGAAGCAAACCACTAAAAAATTGAGTGGATAAGGGATTAAGAAAAATATACTTCCCTGTATTACGCGAAAATGTGTAGGAAGTTGTGGACCAGAAGAAAGGCATTAGTCTAAATAAAGGGCGGCTAAAAAGGTACCAATTGAATTAAATATTGCGTATAATAAGGGGAATATAATACTTGAATGATTGCGCCACGATTTATTGAATCGTATGTGTGGAATGCGTTAATATAAATAGTAATGAGTCAGAGTAACAATATAAACAGCTAAGAATAAAATGAATGATTTATATAGAAAGAAGTGGATAGTGTGCGTATTTTAGCGATTGAATCATCGAACCGAACATTAAGTGTAGCGTTGATGGAAAATCAAAAATTATTAGCAGAGTGGACGGTCAATGAAAAATTACAACATGCAACGGAACTGATGCCAGCCATTGAACGGGTGTGTCAAGTGACGCAAACAGCCCCACAAGCGATTGAACAAATCGTAGTAGCGAAAGGTCCTGGATCGTATACGGGATTACGAATTGGAGGAACCGCGGCTAAAATCATGGCCGATGTACTTCGCGTCCCTTTAATTCCCGTCTCCAGTTTAGCGGTTTTAGCGGGCAATGCGTTAGCGCGTGTGAGTTCGTCAGATGTATTAATAGTGCCTTATATGGATGCACGTCGCGAAGCCGTTTATACGGGCGCATATCGCTATGAAAACGAACAACTTATTAATGTTATTCCAGATCAATATGTGACCCGTGAAGAATGGATTAATCAATTAAAGGAACAACAAGCACCACTTTATTTTGTAGGTGAACATCCAGAGTGGTTCGAGGCGAACTTTGAAGTGGCACAACACCATCTAACGGTGGATGCGTATCCTAAAGCTCATCACTTAGTTCAGCTGAGTTATCAAGAACAAGCAGTGGATCCGAAAACGTTTGTGCCAGATTATTTAAAGACAGTTGAAGCGGAAGAAAAATGGCAACAAAGTCATCCGAATTTAGTGGTAAATGAGTATGTTCGATACGTTTAAAGCATATATTAAAAAAATGAATGATCAAATGAATCGTGCGGTAGAACAAGTTATTCCACCTGATGTTGTGGGGGGAACAGTTTCAGAAACGTATCCTTATGTGGAAAGAGTGGTTCAAATCAGGGATAAAAAGTTTTTGATTCGTCGCTATATGCCAGGTGATTTGCCACAGTACGTCACCATTGAACAACAAGTGTATGAACCACATCCTCCGTGGGGGACAGTTGGTTTTCACCATGATTTATATCGAGTGAATACTTGCTATTATTCACTTGTCTGGAATGAACAAGTGATTGGTTATGTTGGCGTGCGCTTGGATCCCCATGAAGCACATATTACTCAAATTGCAGTACAACCAACGCACCAAGGACAAGGATTAAGTCATCTATTAATGAAAGAAGCCATACGACATGCTCAGACGTATGACGCATTGAGCATGGGGTTAGAGTGTCGTGTCACCAATCATGTTGCGATTCATTTGTATCGCGAATCAGGATTCAAACGCTTGCGTCGCTTGCCAAATTATTATCGGGCCGATCAAAGTGATGCGTATTATATGGTGAAGCCATTAAGAAATTGGCCGTTGCGTGTTGAATATCTTCCAAATGTTCAAGCGCCACAAGTTAACGAAATGGAACAAGTGATGCAATTAGCGTTTGATTCAGCACCTTGGACACACGCCATGTTAGAAGATAGCACATCATTAGCAATCAATCGGACGTTTATCGCGTATTATGCGACTTATCCCGTCGCTTGGATTATGTATCAAGTGGTTGCAGGTCAAGCAGATGTAATGTTAGTCGGTGTTTTACCAGATTTTAGACGACAAGGTATTGGATCAGCATTAGTTCGTCAATCGTTAAAGAAGTTAGCACAAGAAGAAGTACAAGAGGTCTTTTTAGAAGTTCGGGCAAGTAATCAAGCCGCGCAACAACTATATCAGTCGTTAGGATTTGTTGCGTACCATAGTCGACCGAATTATTACCAAGAACCTGTAGAGGATGCAATATTAATGAAATGGACAAAATCTACAGAAACAAATCAACCGCATAAGTAAACCATGAATGGTAGAAAGAAGGAAAAAAAGTGGTGAAAATATTAGCAATTGAAACGAGTTGTGATGAAACGAGTATAGCAGTCGTTGAAAATGGCGAAAAAATTTTGAGCAATATCGTTTTAAGCCAAGTCAAGTCACATGAACGTTTTGGTGGTGTTGTACCAGAAGTCGCTAGTCGCCATCATATTGAACGAATCAATGAAGTACTAGCGTTAGCAATGCAAGATGCAAATCTCACATATGAAGAGGTTGATGCGATTGCCGTTACCGCTGGACCAGGTCTGGTAGGTGCCTTGTTGATAGGCGTTCAAGCGGGTAAATCATTAGCTTTTGCCTTACAAAAACCGTTAATTGCGGTCAATCATATGGCTGGACATATTTACGCTAATCAATTAGTGGAGCCGTTAGAGTTTCCACTAATGAGTTTAGTAGTTAGTGGTGGACATACGGAATTAGTGTATATGAAAGATCATTTACATTTTGAAATTATTGGCGAAACACGAGATGATGCAGTCGGTGAAGCGTATGATAAGGTAGGACGAGTCTTAGGATTAAACTACCCTGCAGGTAAAGAGATGGATCAGTTAGCACATCAAGGAGAAGACACGTATCAATTCCCACGAGCCATGATGGAAGAGAATCATTATGATTTCTCGTTTAGTGGGTTAAAGAGTTCAGTCATCAATACGTTACACAATCAAGAACAGCGTGGTGAATCAGTTATTAAAGAAAATGTAGCCGCTAGTTTCCAAGCCGCTGTGGTAGAGGTATTAGTGACGAAAACAATGCGTGCATTAAAAGAGTATCCAGTGAAGCAACTAATTATCGCAGGTGGTGTAGCTGCTAATCGAGGATTACGAGAAGGCTTAACAGAAGCTTTAGAGCAATTAGATGATGCGCCACGCTTACTGATGCCGCCGTTATCATTGTGTGGAGATAATGCAGCCATGATTGGAGCCGTTGCTTATTTACAATGGCAAGCACAAGATTTTGCAGCATCGAACGTTAATGCGTATCCAGGATGGGAAATTGATCAACCACGTCCAAGTTAATCGAGTGAAAAAGAAAGAGAATGTTCAAATAATCGATACCATTATAATATAACCGAAGCGAAAAAAGAGAAGTAGGCGAGCTACTTCTCTTTTTCTATTGTGCTATTCGGGTGTGATTTGTAACTGTCTTAATTCTTGATATAACGCAAGAAATTCTTGGTGTATTTCTTTAAACAAATCATCAGGTTGGTCTTTGAGTAATTCATGAGGGAAGTATAAGCGGTGGTCGCCCCATGTTTTTCCGGCAATAGCATTCACAATTTGACTCGCTTGAGCTAATTCGGTTAATGTACCATCACTTTCGACCAGTTCAATTTGTGTTCGTTTAGTTTTTTGATGTGGACGGTAGAAATCATAAGGTAAATCATAGCTCGAATTTAATGACGTGTAATAATCTGGATTGTATCCCATAGCTTCGACTAAATGAATCATACGATCTACTCGCGCTTGATCGGTTTCATTATGATAAGCTACCGATTTGAACGGTTTACGATGTAAGAAACGACGCGCTAAATCACTTAGTACTGGATCATCCTCATCTAACCAATGTAAGAAGTACGTCGTTAGTACACCATCATCTAATCGTAAATAATCACTAAGTGTCCAATTTTTTTCAAAGAATGGAACAAGTAAGGTGGCAGAATGTTTAAGTGGATGTTCAAAATGCCCATAATTATAACTTGCACGTTCCAAAAGATGAGATAAAATCGCTTCTACTCCGCGTGATACTGGATGGAAGTAGACTTGCATATACATTTGATAACGACTTAAAATATAATCTTCTACCGCATGCATACCTGAAAAGTGAAAAGCAATACCGCCACGGTGCGGACGCATCACTCGAAGGATACGAGCTAAATCAAATCGTCCATAATTTACACCGGTATAGTAAGCATCACGAATTAAATAATCCATACGGTCCGCGTCAATTTGACTTGAAATGAGTTGAACAACTTGCGGATTAGGATATGTCTTTTCAATGACACTAGCAACCGCAGCAGGAAAGTCAGGATGGACACTAGCTAACACACGGTTCACTTCTGTTTCAGGTGATGTAATAATTTGAATAGAAATCGCTTCATGGTTCGTATTGAATATTTTTTCGAATGCGTGAGAATAAGGACCATGGCCGATATCATGTAAGAGTGCTGCGCATAACACGAGTAGGCGATTGCGATCATCCCATAACCCGTCATCTGGTGATTGGCTAGGATAATTACGTTGGAATTGATCACAAATGCGACGAGCAGTTTCATATACACCAAGCGAATGGCCAAAACGAGTATGTTCTGCACCATGGAAAATAAAGAGGGACGTACCCGTTTGTTTGATTCGTCTTAAACGTTGAAATTCTTTTGTATTAATGAGGTCAAGAATGAGTTGATGCTGTACGTGAATATGGTCGTGAATTGGATCACGAAATACTTTTTCTCTAGGTAACTCCGGACTATCAAAATACATACGCATATCTCCTTTTAATGGGACTAGATAATTTGTTGACGTTTTTCCATTTTTTCAATATAAGATGAAGCAAGTGACCAAGGAATCTGATCAAATTCAATGGTATCCACTAAACCATAAGATTGTAAGGTTTGTGCAAATTCAAGTTGGACACGTTTCATATCTAACGACTGCCCTAAAATACGCTCCAAAGAAGTCATGGAATCGGGATCAATGTTAGGGTAATGAAAAGGTGTCTCTTCTTGTTTAAGACCGGCATCATAAAAAGCTCGCATTAATTCACCACGTGTTCGTTGTGGTCCGTTGACACTTAAGTAAAACATTAAACCAATTCCCTGTTTATAACGACGTTGTGCTAAACCGGCAATTTTTAAGCCATTAATCGATAAATCATAGGTGCCCGGGCAATAGGACGTAGGAATTTCGAACGCTTGTGCATTTAAGTCATACGTAGCTAGCCACTTATTAATGAAAGAAACGAGCCATTCATAGCCTGCTTCGATACTCATCATATTAGAAGGGTTAGGTAAAATAATAGAGAAACTCAAGATCCCTTCATCCATGACAATACCTAATCCTCCAGCAGAACGAACAACTGTCGGGTAATCTGCGTCCTTTAAAACAGTTAAAGCATCATTCAAATGAGGCAGTCGTGTATCGGTCATACCTAATAATACCATCCGTTGAATAGGCCAAAAATGGATGATTCCTTCAGTCGGTTCTTGATTGACCATATTTAGAAATAAATCATCTAAAACAATAGGATAAAGAATATTTTCTTGTAATTTAGAATAAGCATTAAAAATTTTAAATGATGGGGGAATCATTAGCTCAACTACTTTCTTTTTATTGAACGACGAATATACAATTTAATCGCTGTCTTTTGTTTACATTATATCAGAAACCCATTAAAATGGGGATATTGAGAAGAAAATTATGTCTAATTCTCTCACAAAAGGAGGAAATCATGCTGCAATATGAATTAACAGATATGGGCCGACGTTTCCCCATGATTAAACGCGTGGTCATGTGTTTAGCGGGCGGTATTTTATTAAGCTTAACGTTTGTACTAACTGATTGGAATAATCAAGTTATTTTAGATCCAGCATTGGTTAAGTACCCATTAATTGCTATGTTTATTGCTGGCGTTGCTTATTGGTATTTATTTTTAACGATTAATCGAATGAAAGAAGAACAAGGATTGTTTTCTAAATTAGCAACTGGATTATTTGCCATTTTAGGCTTCAGTCAATCGCTTCGTTTTACAGAAACATCACTTGCTGCAGCGCTAGTTTACTTGATCATGGTAGTTTATTTTTATTGGCGCTATTTTAAAAAGACTCGCTCAAGAAAAATTTAAGAAAAAAAGAATTGCATTCCAATACATAGTGTGAAAAAATAGAACTGATTAATACGGTTACAATTGTATCAATTAGACGTAGTTAAAATGACAAGGAGTGAAAAAAGTGGCACAAAAACAAATGAAAAAAGCCAATCAACCATTTGTATGGTTAAAAAGAGGAACACTAGCATTAATTATAATTAATGGAATAAGTATAATCGGTACATTATATAGTTTATTTCAATCATTTTTCCCAAAGACAGAGCCGGGTATTCCTTATGCAAACGCCATGTTAGTTGATGCCCAAGCGAGTGGATATAATCGTCTAACATTAATTCTTTCGTTGATTGTTACAGTTGCATTATTCGTCTTATATATTGAGGCTAATCAACGCATGAAAGAGGAAGATTTACCGAGTTCATTTGTGTACTGGGCAGATATAGTAACCTGCGTATTGTCATTCTTTAGCATGTGGCACTTAAACGCTAGTTATGCTGGATTAGACGCGTGGAATGCACTAAACGCTCCATTGGTAGTAGCAATTATTTCAATCGCCTTCTTAGCGGGGATGCTTTATTTCCGTAAACAAGCGAGCCAAGTGATAACTTACGTCCCAACTGAAGATGAGGTTAAATGGAAAGAACGCTTCACACGATTAAAAAGTAAAGTAATGGGACGTAAAAAAGTAAAAAGAAAAGTAGTACCTCGTGGTTCAAGAGCACTTAAACAAAAAGGAGGCCAAAAATAATGGCAAAAGCAACACAAATTGCCAAGTACGCTTTAGTCGGTTTATTGACAGTATTTGCGCTGATTATTGGGATTGATGCGACTCGTACAGCTATAATGGGTGGCGCATCTAATCCATCAGATGAACAAGATTTTTATGAAGTAATGGATATATACGAACAACCACCATTGTCTACAAATGGTAAAGTAGCGAGTAATGTGGACCGTAATTATATGTTTAATCCAGAAATGGGAGAAATTGCCACTATTTATGTAAAAGACGGTCAAACAGTTCAAAAAGGTGATTTATTATTTGACTATGATAACAAAAATAGTCAAGTACTTGATCAAATTCAAGATTTAGAAGAAGAACAAACACAGTTGTATAATGAACGGTTACGTTTAATTCGAGATCGTAAACAAATGACCGGACAAGAATATAACTATGCAGGCTATCCGATTACCGGTGAAGTTTATGGTAAAGGTGCTGTCAACACAGATGGTGCAGGAGTTTCAAGTGATCAAGCGCCAACGACAACACCAGACGGTAAACCTTTAAACCCATCGATTCCTTCAACAGGAGACGCAGCCATTGATGAAGTGAACATGAAAATTAAAGAAGTAGAGAAAAAATTGATTCGTGCTCGTCGCGACCAAAAGGCAGCTGTAAAAGCAGATTATGCTGGAATTGTTTATGTGAATCAAGATGCTTTAAATAATCCAACGATGCCATTAGTTCGTTTAGTGACACAAAATTTAGTGATTAATGCAAAAGTAAGCGAATATGATTACCATGCATTAGAAGTAGAAAGTAAAGTTCATATTTATGTAAAAGCAACTGATCAAAATGTAGAAGGTAAGATTTCTGCGATTGACCAATTACCTGAGTCAAGTGCACCAACAACTGGAGGAACGACATTCCAAGCTTCAAGTGATGTGCCTGGAGGTAGTGGTGGAGGAGCGACAGACTATTCAAACCCAACTACTTATGGTTTCCAAGTGATCCCTAATGACCCAATTCATATTGGATTTTCAGTTAGCTTAGAAATACCAGTAAAAGGATTCGAAGTGCCTGAAACTGCTGTTGTAATGGAAGGCGAAGAAAATTACGTTTACCTTTATCAAGATGGCAAGGCGAAAAAAGTGAAAGTCACTCTTGAAAAACAAGGATTAAATCAAATCGTTACAAAAGGCTTAAAAGCAGGCGATCGCATCATTGTTGATCCTCATGATTTAAAATCAGGCGATACGGTAAAAGTGCAAGAACCAGTGGATGAAAGTGGGGCGAACCCAGATGATCAACTTAAGTAATATTAATAAATATTTTCCCAGTGGTGACAGTCGCTTACACGTATTAAAAGATATTAATTTAAATATTGATGAAGGTGAATTTGTGAGTGTCATGGGGCCGAGTGGTTCTGGGAAATCCACACTTATTAATGTGTTAGGTTTTTTAGATCGAAAGTTTGAAGGAAAATATGAATTCAATGGCACATCAGTAAAAGCACGGACCGATAATTTATTAGCAAAAATGCGTAATCAAACGGTTGGCTTCGTCTTTCAAGAATTCAATTTGATTCAAACCATTACAGTGGCAGATAATGTGCGGGTCCCTTTATTGTATCGAGGACAAACGGTAGCTGAAACAGAAGAACGTGTTAAAGAAGTACTAACGCGTGTCGGTCTAGGCGACCGTATGGATCACTATCCTAATCAACTATCAGGTGGACAAAAGCAACGGGTAGCGATAGCACGTGCGATTGTTAATCATCCTAAATTCATTATTGCGGATGAGCCAACCGGTGCGTTAGATACAAAGACTAGTGCAAAAATAATGGAACTCATTGATGACTTAAATAAAAATGACGGGGTAACAATTATTATGGTTACCCATGATCCTAATTTAGAGCAATTTGCTAATCATCAAATCAAAATTTTAGATGGACAAATTATTTCTGATAAGGTGGTGGCGCAGTGAAAACAAGTGTTCTAATTCGTCAAGCGCTCCATTCGTTACGACAAAATGCTAGACGCTCGATATTGACGATGTTAGGTATCATTATTGGTATCGCTGCTGTGATTACCATTATTAGTTTGGGGAAAGGGTTCCAACGTCATACTGCTAAAACGCTAACGCAAGATGATGGTGGATCAGTTTCTACAACCTTTACCTTTCAACCGACTAATTTTGACCAAGACATCCAGCAAATTCATCCATTTAATGATCGAGTATTTGAAGAAGTAAAAACCATTGAAGGTGTCGATCGAATGGAAATGATGTCACGCGACATGCCAATGGAACAATTTGGTTCGATCAAAGCGCGTAAATATGATGTAAGTGATATGTATGCCTTAATTAAAGGAAGTGGGCCACATGTTACCGTTAATCATGGACGTGGAATTACATCTTTAGACAATAAAAGGCATCATCGGGTAGCCTTAGTAGCTGATCATGCGGCAAAAGAGATGTATGGAACAGAAGAGAATAGTTTGAATAAAACCGTATCAATTGATGGAATTGATTTCACAATTATTGGGACATATTCTTATGGTGAACCAGCGATGGGGCTATCATTTAGTTTTGACTCGCCATCAAAAATTGATCCAAAGAACAGTGTAGTCAATATTCCGTTTGATACCTATATGCGTTATTTAAATCAAGATGCCGGATCCAATCTACAAGCTACTTTATATATTAAACAAGGATTTAGTTCGAAGACCGTTTCGGAAGACGTTAAAAATTATTTAAAAGCGAATGGTCCGGAACGAAATAACGGAGAGTACACTTACTTTGATATGTCTGAAATATTGGACGGTATCGGTAAAACGTTAGATACTTTAACCTACTTTGTTTCTTCAATTGCGGGTATTTCCCTCGTTATTGCCGGGGTAGGGGTGATGAATATGATGTACATTTCTGTATCGGAACGAATTAAAGAAATTGGTATTAGAAGAGCGCTAGGAGCAACGGCAAAGGACATTCAAAATCAATTTTTAATTGAAGGAATTGCCTTAACCGTATTGGGTGGAATGATTGGGTATATTCTTGGGATTACAATCGCCTTTGTGATTAGCCAATTTTTACCATTCTCGATTTATCCAGATGCGTTTACGATTATTCTTGCCATTTCTATTTCCGTATTCATTGGTGTAGTATTTAGTGTGTTCCCAGCGAAAAGTGCAGCATCTAAGAACGTGATTGATATATTGAGATAGATTGAATGAAATATTAGAAGAGTAATCAATTAATTAGCCGTCCCTTCCCCCTTTGTGGTGAGGGGATTTTTTGTGTTTCAATCATTATGACGTAAAAGGAATAAACAGCGGACGGGAGTTGTTTGTTAACGGAAACATGTTAAACTTAAAGTAAGAATAAAATGGAAAGATAAGATAAAAAATGAAAATAGTGTAGTTTATCGATTGACGAGGAGGATGGATGAAGATGAATCAAATGGCATTCAATCAATTGGCGCAAGAACTAAAAATACCCCAACGAATTGTTGTGTTAACGGGAGCGGGTATTTCAACTGCTAGTGGTATCCCCGATTTCCGTTCTAGTGGGGGATTATTTAATCAACTAAGTGGCCAGCATTATACAGGGGAAGAAGCTTTATCAATTAAATTTTTGAAAGAAAATCCGAAGTTATTTTATCAAAACTTTTTAGACCATATTTACTACCCGGATGCGCAGCCCAATCGAGCGCATGATTTTTTAGCAAAACTAGAAAAAAATGGGCATCACATACAAATTGTGACACAAAATATTGATGAATTGCATCAAAAGGCAGGAAGTTCACAAGTATACGAAGTTCATGGGAGTGCAATGCGTTTTGAAACGATGGAGGGTGAACCGGTAGATTTAAAGGATGTAACTCAACGCGATGGACTGTTAGTGAATCGGGGAGAAATCGTGCGTCCAGCAATTACCTTATATGGAGAAATGTTAGATCAACAAGTTTTGGAAGCAGCAGTATCAGCCTTTTTAACGGCAGATATTATGTTAGTGATGGGGACAAGCTTAAAAGTGTATCCAGTAGCCAGTTTGCCGAGTTATTTCACAGGAAGGTCGAGTTATCTCATTAATCGTGATCCAACACCCTATGATTCATTATTTACTGCTTGCTTTCATGAGAATATTAACACGGTAGTTAAAGCTTTAGAGAAACAATTAGAACAATAAAAAAACGAAGAACAGTTGATAAACCGTCTTCGTTTCGATAAAAGTGATGCCGAAAACAGGGGTCGAACCTGCGACCTACGCGTTACGAGTGCGTTGCTCTACCAACTGAGCTATTTCGGCGATAACATTAGTTATTATACCGAATGCACTAACGATATGTCTAGTTATTTAATTGTTTTTTTATGTTATTCATAAAATTTAGTGAGTAGAAACGAGGTGGAAGATGATTCAACGAAATTATGCCGTTATTATCGCCTTTTTAACGGTAGTCATTAGTTTAGGATTCGGCATGAAACAATGGCCAAGTGCCGGATTGGGTGTAGTGGTTGGGCTAATCAGTTTTCTTTATTTACAACAACGCGATTTAAAAAACAAAAAGGATCAACAGCATTCAATTGAACCAGAAGAACCTTATCAAGCATTTGATGAATAATGACATACACATCAAGCGAGTAACATTAATAGAACTAAAAAGAAAAGGATGATAGCAATGAAAGTAGTCTTATTAGAACCGTTAAAGGTCCCTGATGAGCGCATTCAAGCATTAGCGCAACCCATTCAGGCGCTAGGACATGAATTTGTTTATTACAATCAACGAACTACGGATCCTAAAGAATTAGCTCAACGAAGCGCTGGGGCAGACGTAGTTATTATCGGAAATACTCCGTATCCAACCGAAGTCATCGATCAAATTGAAAGCCTAAAATGCATTGATGTAGCTTTTACAGGAGTAGATCATATCGGAATATCACAAGCTAAAAATCAAGATATTATGGTCTTAAATGCAGCCGGTTATGCAAATCAGGCCGTTGCAGAGTTGGTCATTGGACTAACACTCAGTTTGTACCGTCAAATTGGTTCAAGCGATCAAGATACACGTCAAGCAGAGCAATTTCCTGGTCCATTTCAAGGGTCCGAAATAAAAGGAAAAACAGTCGGTATTGTTGGAGTAGGAAAAATTGGCTTAATGACCGCTAAATTATTTCAAGCATTTGGTGCACGCGTGATTGGTACCTCGCCACATCCTTCTGAAGAAGCGCGACAATTAGGAATAGCGTTTATGCCGTTGGAAGAATTGATGCAACAGGCTGATATTGTGTCATTACATACGCCATTAATACCAAGTACACGAAGATTAATTTCAAAAGAAAAGTTAGCCTTAATGAAAAAATCGGCTATTTTAATTAATTGCGCACGTGGCCCAGTAGTAGATAATGAAGCATTAGCCGAGGCGTTAAATACAGGGCAGATTGCTGGAGCGGGGATTGATGTGTACGGCATGGAACCACCGATTCCATCAGATTATCCGCTATTATATGCTAAACGTGCAATACTGACACCTCATATCGCCTATTTAAGTAATGAGTCGATGGAATTACGCGCACAAATTGCTTTTGATAATGCAGTTGCGTTTTTAAACGGTCATCCACAAAATGTTGTGAGTCGTTAAACCGAGTAGTAAAATCATTGACACATAGATTAATCTCTTTTATGATGAAGACAATTAAAAGATACGGGAGCTTGTAAACAGGCTGAGAGTAAGGTGTGACCTTAGACCGCTAACCTGATTTGGATAATGCCAACGTAGGGAGAATACAATGAGCGAACGTATTTTACGGGGATTACTGAATAGGTAATCTCTGTTTTTTTATATTTAAAGAAAGGAAGTGGCCAACGAAATTATTCATATACCCGTGCAAAAGATAAAAAAATGAGCGATAAAATAAGAGGAGGAAAACAAATGTTAGAAAAAATGTTAAACCAAGTAAAAGAGACATCCCCTTTAGTCCATAATATTACAAACTATGTAACTGCCAATGATTGTGCCAATATTTTGCTGGCATGTGGTGGGTCGCCGATTATGGCCGATGATGTGACCGAAGTAGAAGATATTACGAGCATTTGTGACAGTTTAAATATTAATTTAGGGACATTAAATGATCGTTCGTTTGCAGCTATGAAAGCAGCTGGGAAAAAGGCCAATGAGTTAAATCATCCGGTTGTTTTTGATCCAGTGGGTGCGGGAGCTTCTCCATTACGAACAACATCGGCTAATGAGTTAGTAGATACCGTTCAATTCACAGTAATTCGCGGGAATATTTCAGAAATTAAAACGTTGGCGAATGGAAGTGGAACGACACGAGGCGTCGATGCAGATGTGGCTGATCAAGTGACTGAAGACACAATGGAACAAGCAGTAGCCTTTGCGAAAGATTTTGCGAAAAAAACAGGTGCGGTCATTGCAATCACGGGTGCTATTGATATTGTAGCTGATGCGAACCAAGCGTGTTGCATTTACAATGGGCATGCCATGATGAGTCGAGTGACTGGAACAGGCTGTCAATTATCCGCTTTAACAGGAGCATATTTAGCTGCTAATCCGACTGAGCCATTTGAAGCAGCGGTTGCAGCGATAACCGCTATGGGGGTATGTGGAGAAATAGCTCATGAACGCCTAACACCTCAAGATGGCAATGCGACTTATCGAAATTACATGATCGATGCGATGTATCACTTAGATGGAGAAACGTTGAAGCAACGCGCAAAATTAAAGAGAATGTAAGGAGGTCACAACGCATGGAAGTTAAACAAGCAATGTTATTGTATGCATTGACAGACCGTGCATGGGTAGGCCGTCAAACCTTATTAGAGCAAGTTGAAGCAGCTTTAAAAGGGGGCGTAACCTGTGTACAGTTACGTGAAAAACATTTAAATGCGACGGATTTTTTAGTGGAAGCACGTCAAATAAAAGAACGGTGCCAAGTGTATCACGTACCATTTATTATTAACGATAATGTGGATATAGCACTACAATGCGACGCTGATGGCGTACATGTGGGGCAATCCGATATGCCCGCTGAACAAGTACGTCAACTGATTGGACCAAACAAGCTATTAGGTGTATCGGTTCAAACGATTGATCAAGCGAAAGTAGCTGAACAAGCAGGGG
Source organism: Atopobacter phocae ATCC BAA-285 (assembly GCF_000526675.1). Lineage (GTDB taxonomy): Bacteria > Bacillota > Bacilli > Lactobacillales > Aerococcaceae > Atopobacter > Atopobacter phocae. The sequence continues at coordinate 44,699 of NZ_JAGN01000002.1, read as the reverse complement.
CTGATTATGTTGGCGTAGGGGCTGTATTTACGACGTCGACAAAAGCAGATGCGGTTGAAGTCACAATGGATGAATTACGTGCAATTAGTGCGGCGATTCATATACCTGTTGTTGCAATCGGAGGAATTCAGGAAAATAATATGATGCAATTAGCAGGGACTGGCATTGATGGCGTCGCGATGGTTTCAGCTATTTTTTCAGCCGAACAGATAGAAGAACAAACACGAACATTATATCGCATGGCAAGGGAGCTTGTGAAAGAATGATGCGCGGAGCAATTTTTGATGCAGATGGGACGTTATTCGATTCGATGGCAATGTGGGATAATCTCGCAGCGCAGTACTTGAAAAAGCAAGGCATTCAACCTGCTATCAATTTAAAAGAAACGTTGGCGACACAGTCATTAGATGAAGGATTGTCTTATTTAATCGAAACGTATCAACTCAATCAATCACGGCATCAGCTGGCTACTGAACTACACCAAATGATGGAAGCGTTCTATCAACATGACGTTCAGCTCAAACCAGGCGTCAAAGACTTGTTAAGCGACTTAAAGGAACAAGGTGTTGCGATGTGCATAGCGACTGCGTCTGATCGATCACTCATTGAACAGGCGTTAAATCGGTGTGGCATTCAATCGTATTTTTCTGCCATTGTGACGGAAGAAATGGTGGGAGCAAGTAAACAATCCTCATTAATTTATCGAGAAGCATTGACGTATTTAAAGACGACGAAACAAGATACTTGGGTATTTGAAGATGCTTTGCATGCAATTAAAACAGCAACAGCGGATGGATTTAAAGTAATAGGGGTATTCGATGCATCTGAAGCTCGTCAAACAGAGGTGAAACAGCTCGCAACAAAATATATTACATCCTTTGAAGCGTGGGAAGTTCGTCAGGATAAGGAACTATTTAGCCACTAATTGAAGGGTAGGCATGTGAAAATCTATTAATGATGGGTGAAAGGAAGGAAACAATATGAAAACAGCATTGTCGATTGCAGGAAGTGATTCAAGTGGTGGTGCAGGGATTCAAGCGGATTTAAAGGCGATGACTTTAAATGGGGTTTATGCGATGAGTGCCATTACCGCTCTAACCGCTCAAAATACAACAGGAGTACGCGCAATAGAAGAAGTGTCCCCGCAATTTCTAGCGCATCAAATCGATGCCGTATTTGAAGATATCCGTCCTGACGCAGTTAAAATTGGAATGGTCGCTTCTTCTGCATTAATTCATCAAATAAGTGAGCGATTAGCCTTTTATCAAACACAAAACATTGTCGTTGATCCAGTGATGGTCGCAACAAGTGGAGCGAAACTGATTTCCGATGAAGCGATTGAGGCATTAAAAAGCAAGTTACTTCCAATCGCAACAGTCATCACGCCGAATATTGAAGAAGCTGAATTATTGGCTGACTATTCCATCAAAAATGAACAAGACATGATGAAAGCGGCACAAATTATTAGTGAAAAGTATCAATGTAACGTGCTTTGTAAAGGTGGGCATCGGATTAATGATGCGAACGATTATTTATATGGCGAAGGATTCGATCAATGGTTTTATGGGCAACGCATTGATAATCCCAATACACATGGAACAGGATGTACACTGTCTAGTGCAATAGCGGCCTATTTAGCGCAAGGTTTTTCGTTAGTTGAATCGATTAGACAAGCGAAAGATTATCTATCTGGCGCATTAGCTGACGGATTAGATATCGGTCAAGGGAGTGGCCCAATGAATCATGCTTTTCTTTTGAAGCAACTTAATACACAAGCCAACCAAGGATAAAAGGAGGAAATAAAATGACACAAGCAGCATTTGATGGATACGCAACAGCATACGACTCATGGTTTATGGAAAATAATCAACTGTTTGAAAGTGAATTAAAACTATATAAAAAAGTATTAGGGGACGTCCGTGACAAACGCATTTTATCAGTAGGATGTGGTAGTGGTTTGTTCGAAAGTATGTTAACGGATGCACAGATTGAGGGGATTGAACCATCACGTGACATGGGAGAAATCGCTCAAAAACGGGGTGTGGAGATGATTCAATTTGGCACGATTGAACAAGTTGAATTAGAAGAAGCAGCTTATGATGTCATTTATTTTAATGGAAGTTCAAGTTATATTGAAGACCTTACGGCACCTTATGAAAAATGCCGTCGTGCCCTTAAACCAAATGGTCGATTAATCTTGCTTGATGTACCGAAAGAAAGTGGTTTTGGGTTCATGTATTTATTAGCGAAACAAGTGGGCACATTCGATCATGACGATTTAAGAGATGTGTTGCCCCAATTACCTTATCCACTTGAACTATGTGTACATGGTATTTGGCATTCCACTGAAGAAAAAATCGACGTATTAAAAGCAATCGGGTTTGAACAATTTGAATTTTATCAAACACTTTTAAACCACCCAATGTATGCCAATGAACAAGTGGAAGAAGTGATTGAAGGCTATAAACAAGGTGGTTATGTCGCAATTATTGCACATAAATAGAAGGAGCGAATAACGTGACGTTTTCAGCGCAGTTATATGACGAAGTACATACCATTTGGCAACAATGTGCACAACATCCCTTCTTAATCGAAATGGCAACAGGAACATTACCCAAAAGTAAGTATCGCGAATATATGTTGCAAGATTATTGGTATTTAAACGAGTACATCAAATTATATGGCATACTAATCAATCACTCACAACATTTGAGTCATACGAAACAATACAATGAAGCGCTCAGTGAATTATTAATCGAAATTGAATACGTTCATCTACCCGCAATGGAAAAACTGAATATAACACCAACGATGATTGAAGTAGGTCATCCGAATGCAACCAATACCGCTTATACACAGTTTATGTTAAATACTGCTCGAACGTCTGACGAACTCACCGGATTAGTTATTTTACTGAATTGCTCTTGGGCGTATGCGTATCTTGCTAAAGAAGTAGTCAAGCACTATCCAGAAGCTGTGCAACACGCGCTTTATGGGGAATGGTTTCAATCGTATGTTAACGAATCATATCAACAGAATAATCAACAGTTAATTGATCAAGTCGATGCATTAGCACACCACTTAACAGTCACCGAACGCAATCAAATACTGACCATATTTAAACAGTGTGCACAATATGAATTCGCTTTTTTTGAATCGGTCTATACAAAAGCTGAATCACGTGATGCCATCGATTGAAACGATCGAACAAGTAGTTGAAATATTAAGCGGACAAAGGACCACCATTGAAAAATGATGGGGAGAATGATATGATCGATAAATCAGAGAAAATGGATGAATTCCAATGAAAGAAGGTAGAAAACAATGGCGAAAATAATAGCAACAGTAGAATCCGTTGCACAAGCGAAAAAAGTGCTTGAAGCAGGAGTGGATGCCATTCAATTTGGAGAAGATTACTTTGGTTTACGATTAAAACGTTCATTCACACGCGACGAACAAAAAGAATTAGTGGACTTAGCCCATGCATACGGTAAAGAGGCCGATGTATTAGTGAATGCAATTTTTCATAATGATCGCATCAATCAAGTGGAAGAATACTTACGTTTTCTAACATCAATTGGTGTGGATTCGATTGTTGTTGGTGATCCAGGAGTAGTTCAAGTATTAAAGCGTTTAGAACAAAAGCCAGCAATGCGTTATGACATGCAAGTCATGGTGACGAATGCGCGTCAAATTAATTTTTGGGCGAACCGTGGAGCGACAAGTGCAGTCGTGGCACGCGAAGTACCACGTGATGAATTAAAAGCGCTCGTTCAAGGTGCTAATGTACCGATTGAAGTGCTAGTATATGGCCCAACCGCTATTCACCAGTCAAAACGTCCACTCTTAGAAAACTACTTTAACTATGTTCAAAAAGAAGAAGGTCGATCAAGAGAGCGCGACTTGTTTATTAGCGAACCGATGAAAGATGATACACATTATTCTATTTATGAAGATATCAATGGCACACATATTTTTGCTTCGAATGATATTAACTTAGTAATGGAATTAGAAGAACTAAATCAAATGGGCGTAGGCATTTGGAAAATCGATGGACTATTCAGTGAAGAAGAGCCTTATACAGAAATTGTGGCGATTATAACCCGTTTACGTGAAGCCATTAGTAACGGACAATTTAACCGTGAAATGGCAACCATTGCTTACCAAAAACTGAGTCAATTAAAACGTAAAAACCGAGAATTTGATACAGGATTTTATTACAAAGATCCAAAAGAAATTCAATAATAAATACCTCTATCGAGCGGAGTAGTATCCGATTCGATAGAGGTATTTTTAATCGTTTAACAATCTTAAGCCATTTAAAATAACGACAAGTGTACTTCCTTCATGAATAAGAATACTGGAAGTAATATTAGTTTTATCGAGAAGTGTACCCGTAACGAGCAAAGCAACAATAAACATCGCAAAACCAATGTTTTGTTGAATAATGCGTTTCATTTTTTTCGCCAATTGATGTGTATGTATTAATCGATTTAAATCATTTTTCATAAGTACTAAATCAGACACTTCGACAGCAACATCTGTTCCTTCGCCCATTGCAATTCCGACATCTGCTGAAACTAACGCTATGGCATCATTCACACCGTCACCAACCATTGCTGTATAACCATAATGTTGTTGATGTTTTTGAATCAGTTTAGATTTATCATCGGGCATAACGTGGGCTATTATTTCTTCTATTCCGAGTTGCTTTCCAATGGCGTCCCCGGTGAGTTGAGCATCTCCAGTAAGGAGTGTTGTATGTACTTGCTGTTGATTAAAATAATGGATAGCGTTTTTGGCATGGGGACTAGGTTCATCACGTAATCCAATTAAACCAACGACGTGATGATTAACTGCAACAAAAACGACAGTCTGTCCTTCTTGACTCCATTGTTGTTGATAAGCGTGAATCGTTGGATCAACTAGGTTAAATGAATCAGGCTTTCCAATTTGATATAAATCATCATTGAAATAACTAGTTAGACCTTTCCCAATTTGATTCTCCACTTCTAAATCAAAAATTTCAGTTGGGTCAAAGAAATTCACAATCGCTTTTGCAAGCGGATGATTCGATTGACGCTCCATAGCAACAATTACATTGAATAAAAATTCGTGAGGATAGTCATTGTTAAAAAAAGAATGAACCACTTGAGGTTGGCCAGATGTTAACGTCCCTGTTTTATCAAAGGCGATTGCTTCGATATCCGCAAATTTTGCTAAATAAGCACTTCCCCTAGACAAAACACCGTGTCTTGCTAAGTTAGAAGTAGCACTTAGTGATGCGGAGATAGAAGTTGCTGCTAACGCACAAGGAGATGCGGCAACGAGTAAAGTGAGTCCACGTTGAACACTTTCAGACCAAGACCAATTAAATAAAAGGGGCATGAACACCATAAATAGAGCAATCATTATGAGTACAGCATTGACATAAAGAGGTTCAATGTGTTGAATTTTAGTCGTGATAGGTGCTTGATTAGCTTGGTTTTGTTGGACTAATTGAGTGATTTTTGAAAACACCGTATCTTTATGAAGTTTAGTGACCTTCATTTTAAAAGAATCTGTCACATTGATTGTACTTGCAAAGACCGCATCACCTACTGTTTTGTCTTTGGGTAAGCTTTCGCCATTAATTGAAGATTCATTAACCGTTGTTGTTCCTGCAATAATGATGCCGTCAATAGGGATGCTATCGCCATTTAATACAAGTAAATGGTCTCCAACGTTTAATGTGTGGACATCAACAACTTCTGTCGACTCGTCGTCTAAAAGTAAACGTGCAGTTGTCGGATTCATAGCGAGTAAAGCATTAATATCTCTTTTGCTACGTCCTTCTACATAATCTTCTAATAAATGAGCACCAGCAAAAATTAATACGAGTAAAGCGGATTCCCCATAATTTCCCATAATAGCTGAACCAATCGCGGCTAACCCCATTAGAAGATGCGAGTTAGGAGTGAAGCGTTGAGCGATTTTAGAATGTTCGATGGTTTCACTAATCCCTTCAATCAAAATGACATGATACCCCGCTAAAAGAGAAGCCGTGATGTAAAGAATGGCTGAAATAATAGATGGCGATGTAAAAAACGCAAGAATCGCCAGCATAAGTCCGATAAAATAAAGAACGATTGGCCAATTTCCGTGAGTATGATGATGTGAGTGTCCATGTGTGTTTGAAGTTATTTCCATTCGAATCACCTTCCTAATTTTATAAACAATAACCATTCCGATTAAATATGAATATATATTCATATGTTAAAATAAGCATATATCGTAAGTTATGTAAAGTCAAATAAGTTAAGCTAACTAAATATAATCAGCTAGATAATTATTAAGTTTGTTTTTGACATTTAGCATATTTGTGAATAAAATAAAGAGACAGTTGAAAGAGGTGATGACGAATGACAGCATTATCAGAAGAACGCTTAGCTGATAGCGAAATTCAAGCCGTCAGTAAAATATTCAAAACAATCAGTGACCCGACACGTTTATCCATTTTATTTCTTTTAAAGAAAGAACCGTTAAATGTCAATGCGATTGCAGAGAGTATACAAATGGAACAATCTGCCGTTTCTCACCAATTAAAAGTTTTGAAAGAAGCACGCTTAGTAAAATCAGAACGTTCAGGGAAATCAGTGATTTATCAATTAGACGATTTACATGTTTTTAGTATTTTAGAACAAGTATTAACGCATACACGAGAAGAATGTACGCACTAAAATAACGAGGAGGATCTGACTTGGCACGACAAATTAAAAACAAACCAGAAGTATTAGCTCCTGGCGGCACATTAGAAAAATTAAAAACAGCAATCTTATACGGAGCCGATGCTTGTTATATCGGGGGAGAAGCGTATGGCTTAAGAAGCCGCGCAGGAAATTTTGATTATCCAGAGATGAAAGAAGCTGTCGAATTCGCACATGAACATAATGCCAAAATTTATGTAGCAGCAAACATGGTGACTCATGAAGGTGACGAAAAAGGCGCAGGAGAGTTTTTCCGGACAATTCGCGATATCGGAGTTGATGCGGTTTTAATTAGTGATCCGGCGTTAATGGATATTTGTGTGACCGAAGCGCCTGGCTTACCGATTCACTTATCGACTCAAGCGAGTGCAACGAACTACGAAACATTGAATTTCTGGAAAGAAGAAGGATTGGAACGTGTTGTATTAGCACGTGAAGTGTCGATTGAAGAAATTAAAGAAATGCGTGAAAAAGTCGACGTGGAAATTGAAGCATTTATTCATGGCGCTATGTGTATTTCGTATTCCGGGCGTTGTGTTTTAAGTAATCACATGACGAATCGAGACGCTAACCGTGGAGGCTGTGCGCAAAGTTGCCGTTGGAAGTATGGCTTATTTGAACAAGAGTTACCTGGTTTGACTACCGCAGTGGGAAAAGGCGAAGAAGGCATTGAAGAAGCATTCTCGATGAGTGCTGTTGACTTAGCGATGATTGAGCATATTCCCGATATTGTTGAAGCCGGTGTAAATAGTTTAAAAATCGAAGGACGGATGAAATCGATTCATTACGTTGCGACGGTTGCGAACGTTTATCGTGCTGCGGTCGATAGTTACTGTGCGGATCCAGACAACTATGAATTTAAACAAGAGTGGTTAGATGAATTATGGAAAGTGGCTCAACGCGAGTTAGCTACTGGATTCTTCTACAAAACACCTAGCGAGGATGAACAATTATTCGGACCACGTCGTAAAATTCCACAATACGCCTTTGTTGGACAAGTTTTAGATTATGATCCAGCAACACAAATTGCAACAATCCAACAACGAAATAACTTTGGTGTAGGAGATACAGTGGAATTCTTCGGGCCAGGTATGCGCCATTTTCAACAAAAAATTGAGTTGTTGAAAGACGAAGATGGCAATGACATTGATCGTGCACCGCATGCGATGATGATTTGCCAAACTAAAGTCGAACAACCTGTGCAACGTTTTGATATGATTCGTAAACAAAAGAAAGATCGTTCACGTAATCGTCAAAAAAACGAAGCATAATGATGAACAGATAGACGATTAAATAGCAGTTATTTTTGAAAAAAGGTTGACAAACGAAGTATTTCAATTATAATACATGAAGACATTAGGACTTTTAAACTTATCCCGTGAGGTAAGAAAAGCCGAATCAGTTAACTGAAAGCATGAAGTGCATCAAACGCATTTCATGATTTCTCGTGTATTCGATACATGCCATTCATTTGAGATGGAGTTAAGGGTCCTTTTGAATAAAAAGGGCTCTTTTTTGATGCCCAAATGGAGGAGATTGATCAATGGAATTAGAAACACGGAAAATAGAGATGCGATATGATGTGGATGAGCGACCAGAACCTTTATTAAGTGGGTTATTAAGTTTACAACACGTATTTGCAATGTTTGGAGCAACCATCTTAGTCCCATTAATACTTGGTATGCCCGTTTCAGTCGCATTATTTTCAAGTGGGATAGGGACTTTAATTTATAGTGTAGCAACGAAAAGTAAAGTTCCTGTTTATTTAGGTTCTTCCTTTGCTTTTATCTCTGCTATGGCATTTGCAATGGAACAAATGGGTGGAGATGTGAAGGCTGCTCAAAGTGGAATGATATTAGTCGGACTAGTTTATGTTATTGTGGCATTATTCGTCCGTCAATTAGGAACGGGCTGGATTAATCGTTTACTTCCACCAATTGTTATTGGGCCGATGATTATCGTCATAGGATTAGGCTTATCAGCGAGTGCAGTGAAAAATGCAGGGTTTACTAGTGAAGGCTCGGCAAGAGAGATACTGGTGGCGATTGCAACCTTTTTAATCTCAGCTTTTATTAATACACGAGGCAAAGGATTTTTCAAAATTATTCCATTTATCTTTGGGATAGTAGGTGGGTATTTACTAGCTGTTGTTCTTGGATTAGTAGACTTCACTCCAGTCTTAGATGCGCCATGGTTTAAATTGCCAGAATTTATTTTACCGGTAAAAACATCATACTTTGACCACTACGATTTATACTTTGGCCCGGAAGCATTAGCGATTGTCCCTGTTGCCCTAGTGACCATAGCGGAACATATTGGGGATCATACGGTATTGAGTCAAATCGTCGGCCGTCCGTTTTTAAAAAATCCAGGCTTACACCGTACATTAGTCGGTGATGGGATTGCAACGAGTGTTTCTGCATTACTCGGAGGACCAGCGAACACGACATACGGTGAAAATACAGGAGTGATTGCTTTAACGCGAATTGCTTCTGTGTCAGTGATTAAACAAGCTGCATGTATCGCCATTGTATTAAGTTTCTTAGGAAAATTCACCGCCTTAATTGCAACAATCCCAGCTGCTGTTTTAGGTGGCATGTCCATTCTATTGTATGGTGTGATTGCATCAAATGGGTTGAAAGTCTTGATTGAAAATAATGTAGACTTTAGGGAAGTCAGAAACTTAATTATTGCGAGTTCCATGCTTGTTTTAGGAATGGGTGGAGCGACATTAGATTTAGGTGTAATCACTTTAACAGGAACGACTCTATGTGCATTCACTGGAGTGATTATGAACTTAATTTTACCCAAAACCGGATATAACGATTAAACGATAAAAGAAGAAACGAAGCAGTAAGTACGACGCGAGTTGTATTTACTGCTTTTTATTTATCGGCCTTTAGCATGATTTTTATTTTTTTTACTCATTTTATTCGTTATTCCTTATAAAAAGAATTATAATGAACTTAAAATAAGGAACAAAAGTTAGAGAAGGAAGGTGACGTGTTGACTCGACCAGTTGATTTCAATTTAGTAAGAGAATTACTCGACAAAACAGAACAAGAAGTAAAAAAGATGGCGCCTTTACGAATTATGGTTGCGGGAAAAACAGGTGTAGGAAAGAGTACGTTAATTAATAGCTTGTTTCGCGAAAATTTAGCGACAACCGGTATGGGGCAACCCGTCACACAGCATTTGGAACGCATTGAAAAAAAGGGCGTGCCAATGATTCTCTACGATACACGCGGTTTAGAACTGAATGAGAATATTGATGAGCTGTTTGAACAAGAATTACAAGAAGTATTAACTGAAAATAAAGCGAATCATTTTGAAAAATTGCACTTAGTCTACTATTGTATAAACGCACAAAGCAAACGGATTGAGCCGGCAGAAATACAACTCATCAAACGAATAGCGAGTGAAGTGCCGGTTTTATTAGTGATTACTCAATCGATTGGAACGCCTGCTGCAGATTTTGCCCAATACATTCAATCACTGAATTTACCGATTGAAGGAATATTTAACGTTATGGCGAAGCCTTATCCGATTTATGAACAAGTGACTATTCCCGCAAGTGGTTTGAAAGAATTAGTGGATCAAACATTTGAAACAATTCCTGAATCGAGTCGTAATGCATTTACCAACATGCAAAAAGTAGATACGACTCAAAAAGTGACACGAGCACGTAAATGGGTTAAAAAGTACATCTATAGTTCATTTGGTGTAGGATTTACGCCCATTCCTTTTTCTGACGCGACGTTACTTGTTCCGATGCAAGTGACGATGATGGCACATATTACCGCTATTTTTGGGGTGACGTTAGATCAAGCCACATTAACTGCTATGATCGGAACAATTGGGGGAACGACTGGCGCAACTTTTGTTGGTCGATTTATCGTTTCAAATATTGTGAAATTAGTGCCAGGCATTGGAACGGTTGCGGGTTCTTTAGTTAGTGGCGCAACTGCTGCTAGCTTAACAACTGCTTTAGGCTACAGTTATATCGAAGTATTAGCACTGTTCAATCGAAAAGAAATCGCGCAGCAAGTTATTGAACCAGAAGCGCTCGCAAACATGTTAAAACGAAAAATCGACATGCGCATTGAACATACCCCATTGACCGCTATAAAAGAAGAATTAGTCCCTTTACTCGAAAATCATGCAGCAAATGATGAACAAACGGTATCAGAACGTGGGAAACAGTATGTCCGTGTGATGACGCACTTAGCGGCGCTATCATTGACCCACTCGAAACGTCAGTTGAATCAAATTGGTCGGCCGTTGAGTCAATTAGGAAAAAAACGTCTATACAATCTATTAAAACGATATAAAAAGAAAAGTGAGGAATAACGTTGCGAACTTTAATTATTGTGACACATCCATCCTATACAAGCAGTACGACCCAACATTTTTTTAAAGAGAGTACAGCTGGATTAGAACAAGTCACTTGGCATGTTTTAGACCAACAAATTAAAGCAGATGGGCATTTTGATGTTACTGCTGAACAACAATTAGTAGCAACTCATGATCGCATTATTTTCCAGTTCCCTTTGTATTGGTACAGTGCGCCGTTCTTATTGAAGCAATGGATCGATGAAGTCATTGATTGGAACTTAAAAAAGAAATCCTCAAAGGAACTCGGGTTAGTAGTTACATTAGGAGTGAAGGCGAGTCATTTTCAAAGTGGTGGACGAGAAGGGTTTACTTTATCGGAGTTATATCGACCATTTCATGCCCTTGCCCAGACATTGCATTGGACTTTTTTACCACCGTTGAACGTTTTTAAGTTTGCGCAGTTAACAGAAGATGAAAAGAAATTATTACTTATTCGTTATCGTCGCTATGTGACTCATAATCGTGAGGATTCATTGATTCAACGAGAAACTTGGGCAGTCAACGAGTTAGAGCAATTGATTGCACAAACAACCGATGCGTCGAGAAAAATGCAACTGCAACTTGTAGTCGATGTACTGTTGAACAATCAACAACAACGACTGGATTTAGAACATGAATTAGAACCTTTTCGTTGGGAGCGTGATTAGATGCAAGTGAGACAATCGCAATTATTTGAACAATTGCAAGCGCTAGATCAGACGAGTACGCATTATATGGAGCGCGCCTTGTTAGTCGAAATTGAACAGATTCTACTCGAACAAGAAAAACGACTGCAACAAGCACAAGGCGAATTAGATGCCTATTTATGGGCACACGACACATCATTAGAATAAAACAAAGACAAAGTAAAAACTCCCTCACCACGACAGGTGGCAGGGAGTTTTTTTGTGAAATAATTGATTCAATTAGGCAAAGCTAACAAGGAAGTAACGTTTTTTACCGCGACGAATAACGATAAAGCGTTCTTCAATCGCCAATTGCTCGCTAATTTGTGCATCAACATCGGTAATTCGCTCACCGTTAATCGATAGTGCACCATTTTTAATATCTTCACGAGCTTGACGACGACTTGGTTCAATCGCTAAATCAACTAACCAAGGAACTAAGTCAAATGTTCCTTTTTCGCTGACTACATGTGGCATATTTTTCATACCAGATTCAATTTCATCAGCTGTCAAAGCTTTAATATCGCCTTTGAAGAGAGATTCTGTAATACGAAGGGCACTTTCAAGTCCAGCTTCGCCATGAACAAAACGAGTCACTTCTTCTGCTAAAGTCCGTTGAGCTAAACGTTTATGCGGTTCATTCGCAACCGATTCTTCTAATGCTTGAATGTCTTCTTGTGATAAGAAAGTAAAGAATTTCAAGTATTTAATGACATCACGATCATCTTGATTAATCCAGAATTGGTAGAATTCGTAAGGTGTCGTTTTCTTAGGATCTAACCAAACAGCTCCACCAGCTGACTTACCAAACTTAGTCCCATCAGCTTTTAACATTAATGGAATAGTTAGACCATATGCTTTCGCTTCAGGACCTTCTTTTTTACGAATGAAGTCAAGACCAGATGTAATATTTCCCCATTGATCACTTCCACCAATTTGTAGTTGAATGCCATGCGTTTTGTATAAGTGATGGAAATCAACGGATTGAAGAATTTGGTAAGAGAATTCTGTAAAGGAAATCCCTGTTTCTAAACGACTTGCGACAACATCTTTTGCTAACATTTGGTTAATGTTGAAGTTTTTACCAACATCACGTAAAAAATCAAGTAAGCTGTATTCACTTAACCATTCGTTGTTATCAACAAAGACAACTTCTGGTAAATGAGAATCATTACTTGGGAAAATTCGACGAGTTTGTTCCATTAAAGCTTGTGTATTTTGTTTCACTTGTTCTGCCGTTTGTAAACTACGCTCTGACGTACGTCCTGATGGATCTCCAATTGAACCAGTCCCACCACCAATTAATACAACAGGGGTATGCCCAGCTAATTGAAAACGACGAAGTAACATAAAGGGAATTAAATGACCAATGTGCAAAGAATCTCCCGTTGGATCAAAGCCACAGTATACGCGAATCGCTTGCTCTTGTGTTAATGCCGCTAAACCTTCAGCGTCAGTTTGTTGATTAATCGCGCCACGCCATGATAAATCTTCGATAATATTCATAGATAACACTCCTTTTATTGTATTTAAATCATATAAAAAAACGACAAAAAACGCCCCTATAAAAATAGGGACGCTGAACGTGGTACCACCCAAGTGTTTCACTCTTTTCATCACTGTGACCAGGAGCTAAATGATAGTGTTGAGTGTAATTCATTAAGTCACCTTGGTTAAGTTCCAGCTTCCCTTAACTTTCTGTGTGTCCATTGACTTAACTACTGCGTTCAACATTAGCTTCATATGATTTAATTATTAAAAACATTGTAACGAAAGTCATCACAATAAGCAAGATGTTAATGGAGCCACTTGCAAATTATTTGTTACAAATCAAAGTAAAAAGGGTTTTATATGACATACAACGGCTCAGACCAAAGTCTTAAATTACAGCTATGTTACAATTTAGATACGAATCCGTATAACGCCTTTATTTTAATAGAAAACATGATATGATTTTATCAGTCAGTAAAAGACAGAGTTTATTTGATTTATAAAACTAAAATTATCCATCGATAAGATGTATCGAGATAACGACGAAAAAATGCTGGGAGGCAAACACACGTGTCTAAGAAATCATTAAAGTTATTATTAACTAGTTCATTATTAGCAGTTAGCGCCGTTGCACCTTTAAATATTGCATCAATCAATGCAGATGAAGTAAGCAGAACTACTTTAGAAGAAATTAAAGCAAAACAAGCAGAAACACAATCTGCAATGAATAATGTATCTAGTCGTTTGGCAGAAGCACAAGCTCGCGCTAATGCGATTATGTTAAGTCAACAAGAAACAACAAAAGAAATTGAAGCATTAAAACAAAAAATTAATCAAAAATCAATGGAGATTGAAAAACGTCAATCAAAATTAGAACAACAAGCACGTATGATGCAATCAAAACGTTTAAACAAAGCGTTAGTAGAATTTGTATTTGGCGGAAAAGACTTCCAAGAAGTGATTAGCCGTTTACGTATTGTTACAAACTTATTAAATGCAAACAGCCATCTAGTGTCAGAACAAAAACAAGATCAACAACAATTAGAACAAGATAAAGTTCAATTAGAACAAAAATTAGCTTTACAACAAAAAAATGCTTATGAACTAGAATCATTGAAAGATTCTTTATCTAACGAATATTTAGCATTAAATGAACGCTCACAAAACTTGAGCAAACAAGAAGCAGAAGAAGTACAACGTCGTATAGCAGCAGAACAAGCGGCACAAGCAGCTAGAGAAGCAGAAGAAGCTCGTCGTATTGCAGAAGAACGTGCAGCTAAAGAAGCAGAAGAAAAAGCTGCAGAAGAAGCACGTGCATTAGTTCGAGCAACTGAACAAGCTCATGCAGCACAACAAGTTCAAGCTGCTGAAGAAGTAGCAACACCTCAAACTTATACAGCACCAATTGCAACACCAGTAGCGCCTGTTCAATCAGCACCAGTTGCTCCATCAACAACAGGTGGCGTATTAGGGATTGCACAACAATATATTGGAACACCTTACGTGTGGGGTGGCTCAAACCCTAACAGTGGTTTCGACTGTTCAGGATTTGTTCAATATGTATATGCACAAATGGGTATTAACTTACCACGTGTAACTTACAATATGGAACATGCAGGAACATATATTTCAGTAAGTGAAGCACAACCAGGCGACTTATTATTCTGGGGCGCACAAGGTTCAAGTTATCACGTAGCAATTTATATGGGTAACGGTCAATACATCGACGCACCTCAACCAGGTGGTACAGTAGGTATCCGTTCAAACAGCTGGAGCGCACCAAGTTTCGCAGTTCGTCTATAATTATCATATAACAATAAGTGAGAGTAAGCTGAGGCTTGCTCTTTTTTTTATTGCCAAATATGAAGGAATATTGACGTGATTCTTTTTGAAAAAATTGAATAATTCGGTATAAAAATAAGGCCATACGCTCAAGTAAAGTACCCTTTATGATATAATAGTAGAGATTGAATAAAAGGAGGATAATGATGACGACGAATAAAACATTTTACATAACAACACCTATTTATTACCCAAGTGGACGATTACATATAGGAAATACTTATACCACAGTTGCCTGTGATGTAATGGCCCGTTACAAACGCTTAATGGGACATGATGTTTATTACTTAACAGGAATGGATGAACATGGTCAAAAAATCGAATTGAAATCGAAAGAACTAGGATTAGATCCACAAACTTACGTAGATGGTATGGCAGAGGACATTCAAAAGTTGTGGAAACAATTAAGAATATCTAATGACGGCTTCATTCGTACAACAGATCCTAAACATATGGCAGCTGTTCAAAATATTTTTGAACGTTTCTTAGAACAAGGCGATATTTATTTAGGCAAGTATGAAGGTTGGTATTCGGTTTCTGATGAAGAATTCTTTACTGAATCACAGTTAGAAGAAGTATATAAAGATGAAAATGGTCAAGTCATTGGTGGAGTAGCACCAAGTGGCCATCAAGTACAATGGGTAGAAGAACCAACATATTTCTTTAAAATGAGTCGCTATGCTGATTGTTTAGTAGAATATTACGAAGCAATGCCTGAATTCATCCTACCTGAATCACGTAAAAATGAAATGATTAACAATTTTATCAAACCAGGTTTAGAAGATTTATCCGTAACACGAACAAGCTTCACATGGGGTGTTCCAGTGAAGAGTGACCCTGAACATGTCATTTATGTTTGGTTAGACGCGCTAACAAACTACATTACAGCATTAGGATATGGTACGGATGAAGATGAATTGTTCCAAAAATTCTGGCCAGCCAATGTGCATATGATTGGAAAAGAAATTGTTCGTTTCCACGCTATCTATTGGCCAATCTTCTTAATGGCACTTGATTTACCATTACCAAAACAAATTTTTGGTCACGGCTGGTTATTGATGAAAGACGGTAAAATGTCTAAATCAAAAGGAAATGTCGTTTATCCTGATCAATTAGTAGAACGTTATGGCTTAGACGCTTTACGTTACTATTTAATGCGTGAAGTAAGCTTTGGTAGCGACGGCGTCTTCACACCAGAAAGCTACATTACACGAATTAACGTAGACTTAGCGAATGATTTAGGTAACTTATTAAACCGTACGATTGCGATGATTAATAAGTATTTTGACGGTGAAGTTCCAATGGCTGAAGCGACTGAAACAGCCTTTGATGCAGACTTTAGAGCGGTTATTCAACAAGAAGTAACCACTTACTTTGAAGAAATGGAAGCGATGCGCTTCTCTCGTGGATTAATGAGTGCATGGACAATCGTAAGTCGGGCAAACAAATATATCGATGAAACAACTCCATGGACGTTAGCTAAAGACGAAGCAGAACGTGGCACTTTAGCACGTGTGATGGTAGAACTAGTAGATGCCTTACGAATTGTGGCAACTTTAGTTCAGCCAGTTTTACTAGACGCACCAGAAGCGATTGTGACCCAATTAGGTTTTGACGTTCGTGTTTTAGAACAATTAGAAGGAATTCAATCCGGTCAATTACCAGAACAATTGACCGTTGTTAAAAAAGGACAACCAATCTTCCCACGCTTAGATTTAGAAGAAGAAACACAAGTTATTCGTGATTGGATGACACCAACTAAGCAAGCAGAAGAAGTGTCAGAAGAAGAGGAAGGCGCATTTGATCCGAGCGAAACGACGTTGAATTTAACGAAAAAGGCAATCAAGTATGATCAATTTGAAGCCATTGAATTAAAAGTAGCGGAAGTCATTGCTTGTCAAAAAGTAAAAGGTGCCGATAAATTATTACAATTTAAATTAGACGCAGGCGATGAAGGTTACCGCCAAATTTTATCCGGCGTTGCCGAATTTTATCCAGACCCCGAAGCATTAGTGGGAGAAAAAGTATGTATTGTGGCCAACTTAAAACCACGTAAAATGCGTGGCGAATTAAGCCAAGGAATGATTTTATCAGCTGAAAAAGATGGTCAATTAGAAATCGTTCGTGCACCGAAAAATATTCCAAACGGTGCAATCATCGCTTAATGGAGTTGAAACAAAAGAAAGAAGGATTAGATGGTTCGTTTATTTGATACGCACACGCACATTAATACAGAAGTGTTCTTTGGAAAAGAAGCTGAAACGATTGAACGTGCAAAAACATTTCATGCTCACTATTTAAATGTCGTTGGATTTGACTATCCAACGATTAAACGCGCCATTGAACTGGCTGAGCAATACGAACAAGTTTGGGCCATTATTGGTTGGCATCCAACAGAAAGTTACGCTTATGATGCGACAGTTGAAAAGTATTTAATCGAGCAACTAGCCCATCCGAAAGTAGTAGCAATGGGTGAAATGGGATTAGATTATTATTGGGACACGTCAACACCGGCTGATCAAGAACGGGCCTTTCGTCGCCAACTAGCCATTGCGCGCGAAATGAAATTACCTGTTATTATTCATAATCGTGATGCAATTGCTGATTGTTATCGTATTTTAAAAGAAGAAAAAGTATACGAAACAGGTGGTGTAATGCATAGTTTTAATGGAGATCCAGAGTATACGGAGCGATTTTTAGATTTAGATATGCATTTATCATATAGCGGGGTGTTAACGTTCAAAAATGCACCAGAAGTTCGTGCGTCTGCACAAATCGTTCCGGCCAACCGCTATTTAATTGAAACAGACTGCCCATATTTAGCGCCTGTTCCATACCGGGGCAAACAAAATGAACCAGCGTATGTTCAATATGTAGCGACAGAAATGGCAAAAGTCCGTCAAATTAGCTATGAACAAGTGGGAAGAGAAACGACGCAAAATGCGATGAAACTCTTCGGACTTGAAAAAGAGGGTTGGGCGGTTGAATAAGGAATACAACTGGGAAGATTTTCCTTTTGAATCGGTAGTCATTGTAGTCGAAGGAAAGAGTGATCAACAGCGTTTAGCATTAGTTGATTCACGTCTTCAAACGATTGCAACGGGTGGTTCAGCTGTTTCTGAAGCAGTTCAAATCGAATTAGCACAATTGGAACAAACGAAGTGGCTCATGATTTTTACCGATCCGGATGTACAAGGAGAACGAATTCGACGCATTTTAAAAGAACGATTGTCACATCCACCGATTGATTTGTACTTAAGACGACATGAAGCCCGCTCATCGCGCAATAAAGACAAAAGTTTAGGGATTGAACACGCGCAATTAGAAACGTTACGAGAAGTTTTGTGGAGTGGTATGGCGAGAATAACGACTGAATCAGAACGCCAAGCACAAACCGCTAGCGATCTGAACGCGTCCGATTTATTAGCACTGCATCTCGTTGGTCATCCGAAAGCACGGCGTCGTCGGGAAGCCTTATTAGAGGCGTTACGCATGGGCTATGTGAATGGGAAACATTTACTTGAACGCTTGAAATGGCATCAAGTAACTAAAGGTCAATTGATTCAAACCTTAGACCAACTCGAGTCGAGCGACCCTTCATTAAAATAAAGTGAGAAGATAAAAAGAATAAATGCCATAAAGCATTGACTTTTATTTGATGCACGCTATAATAGGAACAACGCATCAAAAAGGAGAGTAAGGCATGCACTTGAATCGAATGACCCATCCACTAAATAAAAATTGGCAAGTCGACTAGATACAGGTTGTCTGTGCATGTTTATTCTACATGGATACAACCTTCATTTCAGATGAACGAGTATCTATGTGGGCGACAACAAGGATTAACATGACCGCGTAGAGTAAATGTCTACGTGGTTTTTTGTTGTTTTAAAAGTAAATCAAGGGATATTGGAGGAAACGAATGAAACAAAATACTACACGAATATATGGCTGTGTCACTGTTATCCTGCTCATTTTAATTTATGGATTTTTTAACATGCCTAATCGCAATCAAGCAGTTAACCTGACCCAAGAGCAATCCCATTATAAAATAGGCGTGTTGCAATTACTTAGTCATCCCGCATTAGATCGAATTTATGAAGGATTAGTTGATGGATTAGAAGCGAGTGGGTATGTAGATGGAGAGAACATGACATTGGATTTAAAAAATGCCCAAGGTGATCAAGGTCATTTGAATATGATGAGTACACAATTGGTGCAAGACGCGAATGATGTCATCGTTGGCATTACGACACCCGCAACGTTATCGTTGGCAAATAGTACGAGCACTATTCCGATTGTGATGGGAGGCATTACATATCCCGTTGAAGCGGGATTGATGAAAAGTGAGGTCGCTTCAGAAAATAATGTGACCGGTGTGAGTGATCGAACACCCATTAAAGATCAGCTTATTTTAATGAAAGACGTTTTACCCTCATTGAATACAGTAGGCATTTTATATACGACTAGTGAAGATAACGCGACGAAACAAGCAAGTGAAGCAAAAGAAATAATAGAAGCCATGGGATGGACTGCTATTGAAGCAACGGTGAATCATTCAAATGATATTCAACCGGTGACTGAACATTTAGCCCGCCAAGTAGACGCGATTTACATTCCCATCGATAATACGATTGCGAGTGCAATGAATATTGTTATACCGATAACCGATCAATACAACGTTCCAGTTTTCCCCTCATCCGATACAATGGTAGCAGATGGTGGCGTGTTAGCGATTGGGGTCGATCAATATCAAATCGGTTATCAAACGAGTCAAGTAGTGGTGGAGGTATTAAAAGGAAAACGTCCAACTCATATACCACTAGTATTAGCGAATGAAGGAATTATTTACATAAACAAAAATAAAGCGACTCAATTCAATATTCAATTACCGTCAACGAATCAGAAACAAGTAATCGATGTGAATGTAACACAATCAAAGTAAAAGGGAGGGAACATGATGGAATTATTCGTTTCAGCAATTGCTCAAGGTATTTTGTGGAGCATTTTATCATTAGGGTTGTTCATTAGTTTTCGCATATTAAATGTGGCGGATATGACAACAGAAGGTTCGTATCCATTAGGCGCAGCGACCTGCGTGATGCTTATTCATCAAGGCGTTCATCCATTATTAGCAACGTTATTAGCAATGATAGCAGGGGCACTAGCTGGGTTAGTGACCGGGGTGATGATTACGGTCTGTCGAATACCGAGCTTGTTAGCGGGAATTTTAACGATGACCGGTCTACTCTCCATCAACTTGAAAGTGATGCAACGACCTAATCTAAGTTTGTTAAATGAATCAACCATTTTTAAAGCATTCAGCGGATTTAACTTACCGCTATATTATGACCTAATTTTAATAGGAGGAGGTTTTGTCATCCTCTTGATTGACTTAATGTATGGCTTTTTTTTAACTGAAATCGGTCAAGCTATTATTGCGACAGGTGATAATCCAACGATGGCAACCTCTTTAGGTATTTCAACGAATCGAATGATTATTTTAGGATTGATGCTATCTAATAGTATTATTGCTCTAGCAGGAGGTATTCTATCGCAACATAACGGATTTGCTGATATTAATAGTGGAGTAGGCACGATTGTCATTGCGTTAGCTGCAATCATTATTGGAGAAGTGTTCTTTGGTCAAGTCACCTTTATTTTAAGACTGATTTGTATTGTATTAGGATCGATTATTTACCGACTCTTTGTAATGGGCGTCTTACAATTAAAAATCATTGATGCAAATGATTTCAAATTATTTACAGCGCTCTTAATCGCTTTATGCTTAACGCTACCACAATTTAGACGATTATTTCAACGCGTGTTACCGATAGGAGGGCGAACGATATGATTCAAATACAAGCTATCGATAAAACCTTTAATCCACAAACGAATCGAGCACACCATGCATTGCGTCAAGTCAGTTTGACAATTACCCCAGGGGACTTCATTACCATTGTTGGCGGAAATGGCGCAGGAAAATCGACCTTTCTCAATGCCATTGCGGGAAGCTTTCCTTTAGATGCTGGTGCTATTCTTATAGAAGGAAAAGATATTAGTCATCAAAGCGAAAGTAAACGAGCACAAACGATTAGCCGAGTGTACCAAAATCCATTACAAGGTACGGCCCCACGAATGACCGTTGCGGAAAATTTATCTTTAGCCCAACGACGCGGTTGTCGTCGAGGATTAAAAAGAGGTAAAACGTCACAAGAAATCGAACAATTTTATCAACAACTGCAAGCAATGAATTTAGGATTAGAGCATCGTTTAAACAGTGAGATGGGCGTCTTATCGGGGGGACAACGGCAAGCAATCGCGTTATTGATGGCGACTATTCGAGCACCAAAACTATTATTACTCGATGAACACACGGCGGCTTTAGATCCCAAAACACAACGCATGATGATGGAACTAACGCAAGAAAAAATTACAACCGATCACTTGACGGCTTTAATGATCACACATCAGTTGTCCGATGCGATTGAATATGGCAATCGTTTAATCGTTATGCATCAAGGAGAAATCGTTCGGGATTTATCAGCAGAAGAAAAAGCCCAGTTAACGACGACGTCACTTTACGAATTGCTCGCATCGTATGACGTGAAAGAAAAACATTCGAAATAACGCGCATGACTTATTTCAGTTAGTGAATATGATATAATAGAAGAAACAATCAGCGAAAAAGGAGAAAAACAAATGATTCAATGCCCAAAATGCCAAAGTGAATATGGTTATAGTGATGGAATGGCCTACAACTGCCCAGAATGCGGTCATATGTGGACAGACCATTCATTAGAAGAAGAAAAAGTATTAGACGCAGTCGGAAATGAATTAAAAGAAGGCGACGACGTTACGATTATCCGTGATTTAAAAATGGGTAAAGATACCTTGAAACGTGGAACACGCGCTAAAAATATTCGTATTTTAGACGAACCTAAAAATGGACATGACTTAGAAGGTCGTGTGGATGGAGTAGGCGCGCTTTACTTAAAATCTGAAGTCGTTAAAAAAATGTAATGCACTTCATATAAAAATACCTTATCCAGAAAAATGGATAAGGTATTTTTTTGTTATTGACGTTCAAATAGTTTTTGAGCATAACGAGCTGAATCGTTTAAATCGAGTAATTCGTAGGGCAAGTTCGGGGCACCCTGTTGAGCGACAAATGCACGAAATGCTTCTGGATCCTTATAAAAATGCATTTGGCAACAGCAACAAGTAGACCACGTATCAGACTGACTTAAGTCAACATACAGAGCGTGCACATTGTTTGGTTCACTCGTAATTGATTCCGGCGTCACATGAAGCGTGACCTGCTCACCGGTTTGATGACATTGGCTCGTAATAGAAATAGCTGTTTGTAACATATAAGCAATACCAATGGAATCAATCGCACACATCGCATAAAATGTTTGACCAGTGGATAAAATCGTCACGTGATGTGGAGTAGGTTGTAACGAAAATGGATAGAACGTCATAATCTCTTCATTAGAATTTAATTGCAAGACATCTTTCTTTTGTAGAGCAGATACTCGACTGGGATGTTTTTTAGCATATTCTAATAATTCGTCGGATAATAAGGCATCAATCATTTGATTACGCCATTGAATTTCTTCTGGTGAAAGTTTTGATTCAATGGAATGAAGCGATTGAAGTAGCGAATGGCTTGGTGTAATAGACATAATACTCCTCCTAAAGGTGAAATGATATAAAACTAAATCGACATGGTAACGATTTGAATGAAGTATATCATACCCATAGAAAGACGTCAAAATGATAATTATGAACGAAAAATTAAAAATATTAGTAAAAGATTAGAATATTTTCATTAAATGATTGCAATAAAATGAGAAAGGTGTTAATATTAGATTATAGTCATTTAGATATGGACAAAGAAATGAGGAAATTAAATGAATAAATTATTAAAAAGATCAGTACCCGTATTCGCATCAGCGTTACTATTAGCAGCATGTGGTAGTGGAGAAAAATCAGACGACAAATCATCTTCAAAAGATGGTGAAGCAAAAATCGTTACATTCGACAGTAAAATTGAACAAGAAGGTGAAGCAATTAAAGGTGGCGAGTTAAAATACGCGCTTGTTTCAGATTCACCAATTTCAGGAATTTTTAATATCGCATTGTATGATTCTAATCCAGATTCCAATGTATTAGGTTTTACAAATGATAGTATTTTTACAACAGACAACAGCTTCCATTTAACAAACGATGGATTTGCTCAGTTTGAAGTAAATGAAGAAGAAAAGAGCGTAAAAGTAACATTCCCTAAAGACGCTAAATGGTCAGATGGCGAACCAATGACAATTGATGATTACATCTTTACACATGAATTCATCGCTCATCCTGAATATCCAGGAATTCGTTACCCGAACTACGTAGGGAAAATTGAAGGAGCAGAAGCGTTCCATAACGGCGAAGCCGATTCAATTTCTGGTTTAGAAAAAGTAGACGATCAAACAGTTATTTTAAAATATACAGAAATGGGACCATCTATTTTCCTAGCGGGTGGCGATTTATTAGGAATGACTATTCCAAAACATATCTTTAAAGATATCCCAATGGATAAAGTAATGGAAAGTGATTACGTACGTAAATCACCAGTAGACTTTGGACCATACAAAGTCGATTCATCAGTATCAGGCGAATCAGTAACGGTTGTAGCCAATGAATATTACTGGAACGGTAAACCAAAAGTAGATAAAGTCATCATTGAAGTCGTTTCAAGTAAAAACATTGTTTCAGAAATGGAAAATGGCAACTATGATATTGCTAAAATGCCTGAAGATCAATATGACAACTATAAAGACGCAACAAACTTCAAAATTCTAGGAACAGAAGATTTAGCTTATAGCTATATCGGATTCAAACTAGGTAAATGGGATAATGAAAAAGGTGAAGTAGTACCTGATCCAAATGCAAAAATGGCAGATGTTAAATTACGTCAAGCAATGGCCTATGCGGTGGATAATGACAAAATTGCTGAGAAATTCTATCAAGGTACACGTCATGGTGCGAACAGCTTAATTCCACCCGTATTTGAAGAAAATAATGGACAAGATGGTTACCATCAAGATCTAGAAATGGCAAACAAATTACTGGATGAAGCAGGCTACAAATATGCTAAAGAAGGCGACGAGTTCCGTAAAGATAAAGATGGAAAAGACTTTGTCATTAACTATGCGACAATGGCTGGTGGTGCCAATGATGAAACATTAGCACAAGCATATATCCAATGGTGGAACGAAATTGGATTAGACGTTCGTCTAACGACAGGTCGTCCAATTGAATTTAACTCATTCTACGATAAAGTAAAAGCTGATGATCCAGCAATTGACATTTATTCAGCTGCATGGGGAACAGGCTCTGATCCAGATCCTTCAGGATTATACGGACCGAAAGCACAATTTAATATGACACGTTTCTCATCTGAAGAACATACAAAATTATTAGAAGATATTTCTTCAAATAAAGCCTTTGATATGGAATTCCGTAAAGAAGCTTACAACAAATGGCAAAAATATGCTCATGAACAAGTATTTGCATTACCAACATTGTTCAGATCGAGCATTACAGCTGTTAACAACCGTGTGAAAAACTACTCGATTGAAAATAGCTCAATTCCAAGTAAATTCAGCTTGAACAAGCTTGAATTACTCGACGAAAAACGAGCAAAATAAACAACCAATAAAGCGTTATGATTCTTTATAACGAGAGAGAACGAAAAACCTTAACTCATCCACCAAATGAGTTGAGGTGTTTTTGTTTGTTTTGAGCATCAAAAGTAATCATTTGAATGACTAAATAGCATCTGCTCAAACGGCATAGGAATACGAACAACGCGATATTCGTTTCGCTTAACATTGTGCATAGAAGTAGTTTAAAACAAGCAAGAGAAGGCATAAGAGATCGATTATTAAGTGCTTAGATAGTAAATCGCCAAACTAAAGAAGGATGATGAGCATCGGCTCGTCATCCTTTATAAAATTCTACTTAAAATTGTCTGTGGAAGAATTAACCAAGTAATAAGTAAATCCAATGTGCTGAAATTCCAGCACATATGCCACCAATTGTATGACTTAAAATCGCTTTCCCTGTCATTTCTTTCGTCCCTAAAGCATCCATCATCGCAATATGTGTGGATAAATAACCACTCCAGCACATACAAATTGCTGTAAAAACGGCGATATCATTACCTTGGACTAAGCCGTTCTTACTCATCTGTCCCACTAAACCAATCGCTGCCCCAGCTGATCCTAGTGCTGTAATCGGCACTGCTAAAGCTTCCTTAAAACTAAACCCAAATAACGGCTGAATAATAAAAGAAAGATGATCGCCTAAGTAAGGAAGTAAGGGAATACCTTCATTTAATCCTCCCGTGTAAGTTCCCGCTTCACTTGGCCCATTAGTCAACAGCATGACAATCGAACAAATGGTGATTACGCCTGGAATAATTGCCATACCTGTTTGAACACCAACTTTTCCACCGTCCAATAAAGCTTCCATCAGACGCGTCCCATATGTTCCTTGTCGAACGATACGTGTATTATCAGGCAATTGACTCACTTCTTCATTTTCCACGAGAGCTGTCGTTCCATACTGTTTCCGTGTATAATACAACATCATACGGACACTAATAATACTGCCGACAATAGCGCCCACATTACCGATTAAAGCGGCAGTGACAGCACCAGGAACATCCAAACCGACCATTGTTGTTGTAATGATTAGCCCCATTCCGAAAGAAGTCCCTAAGTTAGTTAGAGCAGGTAATTGATACTGTTTAAAATAGTTAAGAAAATTCGCTTCTTTCGTTAACGTCAAAATCGACGGATTATCGGATAAATAACAATTTAAAACACCTAATGAAGCAGCTCCCGGTAAATCATAAACGGGCTTCATAAACCGCGATAAAATATGATGGACTAAAGCAATGACACCAAACTCTGAGAATAAACCAGAAATGGCGCCAGCTAATACGGAAATGGCCATAATATAAAAGCACACATTAATTAACAAATCATTAGCTGTACGCATTAAAGTCATTAATAAATGAGAAACGCCCATAATATGAGCCATCAAACCAAAACATCCAAAAAAGATAATAGAAAACACAAAGTTTTCACGACTAATACTTGGTTGATACGCTATTTTTTTATTCATTGATACACCTCGCTTCATTTAAGTATAATACAAAATGTAATAAAATAGGATGCAGATACGAAAAACATTCAAATGATTCACTATTTTTTTCGAGATAAACTTTTAAGATTCACAAAATGAGACAAAAAAATGATGTGTTTCTTCTATAATATATATAAATAAAAATAAAAGAGTGAGGCTTATGAAAAAACATATAAAAAACAATCAAACATTATTCATCGTCGGAGTCGTTGCCATCATCGGATGGCTAATCTTATCCACCAATTATGAATGGTACAACGAACCTATTGTTCAACTCATTCAAGAAGAGCAACCGATGAAGCCATCGAAAGAGCAATCTCACGATACACAATTCCAACAGTTTCAAGCCAAACGTCTGAACGGACCACAAAAAGATCAAAAGATCACCATCCGTCATCACTACATTCCTTCAGAAGCAAGTTCCATGCGCTATCGCGTCGGAGACGAAGTATTCGTCACAGCTAATCGAACCGCCATCGAAATCCGTTCGGTGAAACGCGATCGTTACGTATGGGCCGGGATGATGCTCTTTTTAATGATTGTTCTAGCAGTCGGGCGAATGAAAAGCGTAGCAGCTGTTCTTAGTATTTTCGGCAATTTATTACTGTATATCGTCGTCATCTACATTTATACGAGTCAACTCGCTGTACCATTGCTACCGGCAGTTGTCACATTTAGTGTCTTAGCGGTTCTATTAATGGCATTTTCCATGAATGGCTGGAACGCCAAAAGTGTGGTGATGGCAGGAAGTACACTCATCAGCACAGCCCTCGCATGGGGGACAGCTTCAATCATTATGAAATTAACCGGTGATCAAGGCATACGCTTCGAGGAAATGGAATTCTTAACGCGTCCCTATCGACAAGTTTTTGTCGCTAGTTTATTAATCGGAACATTAGGTGCGACAACAGACGTGGCGGTTACCATTGTGTCGACAATGAGTGAGTTATTAGAACAACATCCCGGTATGCAAGCAAAAGAGATGTTACAAGCGAGTCGACGCGTAGGACGTAATATTTTAGGACCAATGATTAATATTTTATTTTTCGTCTATGTAAGTGAAGCTTTACCGTTAATGTTCCTTTACTTAGAGAATGATTGGACCTATACTCAAACCGCTCAAATAACTTTATCATTGGAATTAATGCGTGCATTGGTCGGTGCATTAGGTATTACTCTAACTGTTCCGGTGAGTGCCTACTTAAGTTCAATATTATTGAAAAGGGGGGCAAAATAATGAATGCAATTGTTTTAATGAGTTTAATCGTTTTTATTGCAATGACCGCAGTGGGTGGTCAGCGTGGCAGTTTAGCGTTTATTGGTTTATTCATTAATATTGGCAGTATCTTTTTAATGGTTCATCTGATTGGTATGGGCATGCCCCCACGACTGGCAGTTCTATTGTTAGGGTTAGGCATGCTGTATTTTAATACGTTAGTTTTAAATGGCGACCATACCGCAATGAAAGTAGCATGTCTATCGGGCTTATTATTAATTGTTTTTGCTTGGTTCGTCACACCGATGTTTCTCGATGCAGTTTATATTCACGGGTTTAGTAGTGAAGAATTACATGAGATGGATATCTTCTCAATGAATGGACGGATTAGTTACCGCGCTATTAGCTTAATGGTTGTACTCGTCTCAATGATGGGAGCAGTGATCGACGCCGCTATCGCAGTAGCAACAGCAATGGACGAAATTCGATTAGCCAATCCGCTCATTTCACCAAAACAACTCATGCGCAGTGGAATGAATGTGAGTCAAGATATTTTAGTAACAACTGTGAACACATTATTATTTGCCTTTTTTGGACAATATATTGGACTAGTCATTTGGGTGTTTGATCTACATTATTCTTGGCAAATGATTGTTAACGCAAAAATTATTACCGGACAAGTGTTAGGCATGTGCCTAGCAGGTGGCTTCGCACTGTTAACTTTACCAGTAACCGCATTTGTTTATCGATTACAGCACGAAAAAGCAAAAAAATGATAAAATAAGCACGAATGCGATACATATTAAAGTTAAAAAATGCTTTTAAAATGGTTAATAAATTAATTTAAACTAAAAATTCTCTAATAATATAGAAAAACACTCTTTTAATACAAAAAAATCCTTGAATTGTCAAAACGCTGTGCTATAATAAATTGAAAAATTGACGCAGCGAATAATACTAAATTTCAAGGAGATTAAACTTAATGAAAAATAAACGTAGTAGTAATCGATTAAAATTATCGAAAAACACTAGAAGGTACACTTTACGTAAATTAGCAATCGGCTTAGTATCATTTGGAGCAGGAAGCTTCATTTTATCAACAACACCAGTAGTTATGGCGGCAGAAACAGCTTCTCCAGCAATTACTGCACCAGCTCCTGTTGAAACAGAAACAACGGCAGACGATACGACAATTGTGTTACCACAAGCAACTGCAGTGGATGCAACGGAGGTAAAAGATACAGAATTACAAACGAATAATGAAGAACCAACTGCTGAAAATGTAACATCTTCAACTGAAGGTAGCGAAGCAGAAGAAAAGCAAAATAAAGCCGAGGAAACAACGGGTGAAGAATCCCATAAAAAACCAGTAGTTGAAAGCGCAGAAGAAAATACACAAACAAAAATCGGTGCAATTAATAAAAAAATCACAAGAACTACAGATGAAAATGGAAATGTTATTTATGAAGTAGAAACAATTGTTGATCCAGAAAAAATGGAATTTGGATCTGATGTTAGTGTGTTATTAGACACATCAAATATAATGGGGAAAGATAATCGATTAGAAAAAGCAAAAGAAAGTATTAAAAAATTAGCTGATGTACTTTTAGATAATGAAAATAATCTGCATCGCATGCAGTTAATGACATTTAATTCTAAATTTACAACATTAGTCGAATTCACATCTAATAAACAAAAAATATTAGATGCATTAGATAAAGTAAAAGAAGTTGGACATTTTGTTGACGGAGCTTTTACACAAGGTGCAATTCATGAAGCGCTTAAAGATTTTAAAGAAATCCAAGACAAAAAACAACCACACAAAGAGCAGCATATTGTATTACTAACTCATGGGAAAGCAAATTATAGCTATGGAGTTAATAAAGAGAATTTAGAAAACATTTTACCAATTGATGATGTTAAAGAAGTTACAGATACTAGATATTTGTTTAATCTAATTCCATATCAAACAACCCACAAATCTCATTATGTAATAGAAGATGCTGAAAAATTAGGTGCTTTCTTTAATATAAAGTTCCCTAGCTATTTGACAGGGGGATTGGGCAAACTAGCTTCTTATGCATTTCCACAATTAAATTATATTCGATTGAAAGAAACAAAAGATACAGAAGAAGATGTTTACGATTATAATACAAAAATTGGTGAAGGTACTCACATCCATTCATTAGGAAAGCAGATGAAAGATGGCAAACCAAGTGGAACGGTAACAAAAAAAATCATGGAGAAAATTAGTCCAAATAGTCCATTTAAATGGCTGTCGAAACAAGGCAGTTTCTTTAAAAATATAATAAAAGATAATGATCCGTATGATGATGCTGCTCAAAAACTAATTGAAACAGTTACTCAACCACGTAAAATTATCTATTATAATCATATTAATAATGCGATTTCGGAAGCTAGATTAGCTCAAAAAGCTGGGATCCATATTCATGCTATAAATATAAATAATTCCGAAACGAAATATGATAGATTAATTAAAAGAATGTCAAGTGACGGCAAATTTTTTGATATCATGAATTCGAAAGACGAAGATATTCGTTCAAGATTCACTTTAAATAACATTGAAATAAAGGATATCTTACCAGATGATGCTAAATTGATAAAAGACTCATTAACACAAACTGTTGGCAATAGTGAATATACACCTATGTCTACAACTTTAATATTTTGGAAAAACCCAGCAAATGTAACGTGGAAGTTAAATAAAGATGATTTTTCAAAAAAACCGGTTAAGATGACTTATAAATTAAGCGTTTCTGATGTAAATAATACAATCGACTCCAAATTAACTTATAAAGTCTTTAACAAAGATAAAGAAGAACAAATTAAAGTTCCAAAACTAACTGATTTAAAAGTTCAAGAACAACCTCAACAACCAATTGAACCTCAAGGTCAAGATGTACCTAAAAAAGAAGATGAACAACAAGCACCACCAGTGCATGAGGATGATAAAAAACCAACACCTGAAGTTGTTCCACCAGTAAAAGAACAACCTCAAGACAATGGAAATAACCAACCTGAACTAGAAAACAATGGTTCAATGGATAAACCAAATGATTCAGGCCAAGAAGATTTAAATCATGATAATGCAGGTAAAAATGAATCAGAAAAAACACCAGAATTATCTCAAACACCAGCACCTAAGCCAAAAGAAGAAAACTTAGGAAAAGGTGAACATCAAGAACCTAAGAAAGACATGCCGAAAGAATCTAAACCATTGCCTAAAAAACCTGAAGTAAGTCCTAAGAAAGATGAACCAAAACAAGAAGTACCAAAACAAGAAGTACCAAAACAAGAAGTACCTAAGAAAGAAAAACCTAATAAAGAAACACAAAATGATGGAAAAGATGCATTAAATAAACATCAAGCACCGGAAAAAGCACCAAAAGTTGAAAAACATGAGGATGCAAAGGATGAAAAAGAACAGCCAAAAGTAGAAGAAATGCCTAAGAAAGATCAACCAAAACACGAAGAAAAAGCGGAAGATCAAAACAAAGGTCAAACATCTACACCATCAAATACTCAACAAGCAACATTGCCTCAAACAGGTGAGGGTTCACACTATGCCTTAGCAAGTCTTGCATTAATAGAAGGATTAGGCCTAGGTATTCGCTCAACTAAAACAAAAGAACAAGAAAATTAAAATTGTTCAATGAAATAACTAAAAATCAAAGGTCTGAACATCTTTGTTACAATAAGCGCGCTCTTAATGGAGGGCGCTTTTTGTAACAATTGATGAATTGATCAAAACGTATCTGTTTAAATTAAGCGTAATAGTTATATAAAAAGGAAGTGGATAAAATGATCAAAAAAATAATGTTATTATTTACGATGTTAGCAATTGGTTTATCAGTCAGTGTAAAAGCGGACGATTCTAATGATTTTGCAAGGGCAGGGCAAAAATATCCACCTGTTGAAGTTACTAATATGAAAATAGGGCAAGATAAATTCACAGTTAAAATCTACGATAATGGATATGTTATCCCTTATGTTAATAATGTAGAACAAAACTTTAATTTTGAAAAAGATAAGGAAAAAAATAAAAAGAAACCAAGTTTTCGAGCAGATGGAAAAGGATACTATACGGTACAACTACATAGACCCTTAGAAGAAAGTGATACTATTAGATTAAAAATAGCAGCAGACGGTAATGTATATTTAGGAACGGCTGTGTACCGTAGCAAGGCTGCAGTAGAAAAAGAAGAAGCAGAAAGAAGAGAAGAACGCGAAAAAGATAGAAACGAGAGTTTATATGAAAGATATGTCAAATATGACAATTCTAAGTCATGGAAAACTAAAGTAAGTGATCCTTTCCGAAATACTTGGGGAAACTTTACGAGTTGGGTACAGAATCTTTTCAAATAATACATTAGCGTGATTAACAAACATAATATATAGTAAAAAATAATAATTGAAAGTATAAAATTAAGTGAGAACATTAAAATATGAAAAATATGATTAACATCTATGGGTGATTGCCATAGATGTTTTTTTATATAGGAGAGAAGAAATTAGATTCTTTATAAAATAATTATTGTTAGATGTTGCAAACGTTTTCTCTTAAATGTATAATAAACGGGAACATAAGGATGGGATTAAAGAAAGGGGTATAAAAATTGAAAAAAATGGAAGAATTTCAAGTTGAAAAGACAGTTCAACGATACAGTATTCGCCGTTTGAAAACAGGCGTAGGTTCAGTATTACTATTTACAGGGTTATTTTTCGCACCAAGTATTAACCATTCAACAATTTTAGCTGATAGTGTAAAAGAGAGTGGAACAACAGAACGATTAGAAATTTTAAACGATAAAGAGCAACCGGTTGCACTAAATGCACAAGAAACATCAGCTGTCGCAAGTGATTTATCTGAAGAAGATACAAAAGTAACTGCATCGGATTCAAAAAAGGAAGAAACACTAACGGAAGAGAAGAAATTTAAAACAGGTGATGTGTCAGAAACAACTACACCAACTCAAGTACAAAACGTAGAAAAAGAAGCGCCGGCAGTTCAAAATGGAAATTTCCGCATACATTTTAAAGGAATAAAAACAACCAATGAAGATAAATATAGCGTTTGGGTTTGGGGAGGTGTAGAAAAAATCTCACAAGATGTTGCCCCTTGGCCTGATGGTGCAACTCCGATTGAATCAGACCATACAACAGCTTACGGAAGTTACGTAGACATTAAGCAATCAGCTGTGCCAAGTGATATCAACTATATTTTATTAAAAAATGGGAAAAAGGTTGAAGAAGGCAATAAAGCGATTCATTTAAGAGACCAATCGCAAAAAGAAGCGTGGGTTGAACCGGATTTCGCTCAACGCGATTATAAACCATTAGAAGAAAATGTATTGCGTATTAACTACAAGCGAACAGACGGAGATTATAAAGGGTGGTCTGTATGGTTATGGGGCGACGCACAAAAGCATAGTGATTCTAATAAAGGTGTAACAGATGCCATCGAATTTAAAGAAGAAGGTTCGTTCGGACGATATATCGACGTTCCACTTTCGAAAGGAATTGAATCCAACTTAAAATTCCTATTAGTCAACAAAGAGAAATCTAATGACAAATGGTATCAATCAAGAGATTTATCTGTCTTAAGAAAAAATTCTGGCGGACAAATCTTCTTAAAAGATGAAGATTTCATTATTTTTAAAGACCCATTCTATAACCACGGTGAAGCAAATCCAGATGCACCGATTTCATTAAATGTTACAGCATCAGTGAACCGAGCAATTCATTATGACCAATCAGCTGTATTGTCGATTCAAGCGACTGGCGAAGAGAAAGCTCAAATTACAGGCATTAAAGCAGATATATCTGCAGTAGGTGGACCAAGCGTTCAATTAATATCTCCTATTTTGAAGAAAGTAAGCTTTTCAGTAAACCATAATGTAAAACCGGGCAAATATAAAATCCCAGTAACGGTTATGGATTCTAAATACCGCGAATATCATTTAACAACTGAAGTAGAAGTGGTTGAACGCAATAAAAAACCGGGAACCTTTGATTGGGATGAACGCGTTATTTATTTCATGGTAACAGATCGCTTTAACGATGGAAACAAAGAGAATAATAATCCAAATCATTTACCATACGCTGAAGCTAAAAATCAACGGGGTGTTTATCGCGGTGGAGACTTCAAAGGAATCACAGAAAAATTAGATTATTTAAGCGATTTAGGCGTGAATACGATTTGGGTGACACCAATTGTTCAAAACGTTGAACATAATCCATCTTATGGAACAAAAAATGGTGCGTACTACGGGTATCATGGTTATTGGGCATCAGATTTCGAAAAATTAAATCCACATTTAGGAACACTTAAAGAGTTTCATGAATTAATTGACAAAGCGGCTGAAAAAGGCATTCAAATTATGGTTGACGTCGTTTTAAACCATGCAGGATATGGAATGGATGGAAAAGGAAACAGAAATGCACCAGGATTCCCAACCGAAGCAGAACGTAAACGATTCGAAGGCATGTTACGTCAAAACGCTGCTGACAATGTTGATAGTGATCCAATTCATTCTACTTTAGCTGGATTACCTGACTTTAAAACAGAAGATCACAACGTACGTAAACAACTGGTTGACTGGCAAAAACAATGGCTGAAAACAGCTAAAACAGAAAAAGGTAATTCAATTTATGCTTACCGTGTCGATACAGTGAAGCACGTTGATCCTGAAACATGGCAACACTTTAAAAATGAGCTCGTTCAAATTGATCCAGGATTCCATTTAATCGGGGAGTCATGGGACGCAGAATACAGAGATACAAAAGGTCATTTAGGCTATGGTATGATGGACAGCTTGTTAGACTTTGGGTTCAAGAATATTGCGAAACAATTAATTAATGGTCAATTACAAGAAGCACATGATGAATTAATTAAACGGAACCAAAAATTAACAAGTAACGAAACATTAGGACAATTTTTAAGTAGTCATGACGAAGACGGATTTATATACAAAAATTTAGCACATAAAAAAGACCTCGCCTTAATTGCTGCAACTTTACAAATGATGTCAAAAGGACAACCGGTGATTTACTATGGTGAAGAATTAGGGCAAAGTGGAGCGAATAATTGGCCAGAATATGGCAACCGTTATGATTTAGACTGGAATAAGGTCGAAACTAGCCCTGTACTAAGACATTACAAAAAATTACTTCAATTCAGAAAAGATCATTCGGAATTATTAGCACGTGGTACGCTAGAAGTAGTGGGTGGATCAGATGCAGAACGCTGGTTATTATCCAAACGAAGCCAAGGCAAAAAGGCAGTAAAACCAACTGTTCAAATGCGTTCAGCCAATACAACAACAAATGACGTATACATTGGTTATAACTTGTCATCAGCACCAATGCATTTAACATTAAAAACAACACCAAATGCTATTGTAACGGATCATTATAGTAATCAAACGTATCAATCAAATGATGCGGGTGAAGTTCAACTGATGATGCCAACGATTAAAGAAGGCGGAACAGTTCTATTATCAGTAGATCGAGGAATCATTCAAGAAGCGAAGTCCGTTGTGACAACTCCAGATAATTTAAAAGATGGGCATGTAAGAATTTATTATAACGGACCTACTGCAACTGATGATCAATCACCGCTACCAAGTACCTCTTCACAAAATTTAGGTGCATGGGTTTGGTTTGATGCAGAACATGCAAAGACAGATAACGATAAAGATAAATGGCCAATGGAAGCCCAAGCATTTTCAGGTGTAGATGACATCGGTCATTATGTGGATGTACCTTTAGCAACAAATGCTAAGAAAATTGGTTTTCAAATTGTAGATCGTGTAAATAAAAAGAAAACAGCAGATTATGTATTTACTCAACTAGATACAAATCGTGTAATTTATATCGATGCAGGAAATAATACAATGTATGTTCGTCCAGGTGCATTGCCATCAGATGAATTTACACCACTTAAACAAGAAAAGCCAAAGACCGTACCAATGAAACCATTAGTACCAGGCAAACCAATTAAACAACAGCCAAATGACCAAACGTCAGAAGGAAAAGAAACGAATCCGATAAAACCATCAGCACCAGGCAAACAAAATGAAGAACCAAATACAAAGCCAAATACAAAACTAAATGGCGAAACACCAAAAGAAACTGTGCCAATGACGCCATTAGTACCAGGCATTCAAACAGAAAAACAAGATGCTCAAGATCAGTTAAAAGGGACAGATGAAACCATCAAACCGGATAATAAACCATCAAAAGATGCGCAAACGCCTAACGTTGAGCCATCAACTGACACAAAAGCATTGAACAAAGAAACATTAAAACCATTAGTTGAAAAAGCTAAAGAAGAGCAACAAGCACTTAAAAAAGCGACAGACCAATTAGCTCAAACATTAGCGATTCAATCCGCTAAAGAAATAAGCAAACAAGTTCAACTAACAACCCAAAGTGCTTTACCACAAACAGGCGAAGCAACGGTTTATCAAACGGCAGCCCTTATGGCATTAGTTGGGTTAGGTTTAGCGCCAATGACGATGAAGAAAACTGAAGAAAATAATTAATTATTAATTAGAATCAGTGAAACAATACCAATAATATAAGCGGAAAAAGAAGGAGAAGTAGCCCAGCTACCTACTCCTTCTTTTTGTTTGTGAAAATATAGCTAATAACTTTAAGTAATAGTATATGTAAAGTCAAAATGTCTAATTAATACAAAATAACGAATAAAGAAGCATAATAGCAAATTTAATAAGAAAAATATAGTATGAATAATTTTAAATTGTAAATTAGGAATAATCATAAAACGATTTTAAATAGGTGAAAAAATGAGCAAAACCGGTCTCATATATATTTAATGATTATAATAAAACAAAAAATATGAATAAAAATAAACATTTATATCGTAAAAAAGTAGAGGTTATTGTATAATATCTGATTAGTGGAGTGTTTAGAAGTAAAAGAAGTAAAAGGAGAGCATTATGAACAGGAATAAAACTTTTTATCGATGGATGACGTACGGATTTTTATTTAGTCTATTCATGCAATTGATAAGTAGTTGTGTGAATATAACCAAAAGTATTCAGGCCGATGATCGAACGTCGTATATTCACGGGACGTATTCTGAACATGCTGGAGAAGGTGAATGGACATTACTCATTAATCAAGAAGAAAAACTCATTGAAGATTTTCAATTGAATGTGCAATTTCATGATCCAAAAGTGACTTTAAAAGAGGTCATTTTAGATGAAGATTCTGATGATCCGTATCAACCGATAAAAGTCACAAAAAATGAACAAGAATATTTGAATAATTATGAGAATTATAAAAACTACTTAAATAAGAAAGAAGCGTATCAATTAGCAAAAGAAGCAGCTGAAAAACAATCCTATTCAGAAAAAACACCACCATTAGAGGTGGAAGAAACAGCTGATAAACAAGAACAAGAGTTGATGGAAGAAGAGATTGAATCAGAAGTGACTGAACCAACAGCAAAAGAAACAAATCTGATTGATCCATTTAACGAAGAAGCAGAACAACAATGGCAATTAATCTATCAGAAAAATGATGGGCAGTACCAAATGATGCTTCCTAAAGGCCATAACAAACAAGTAATAAAATGGCGAATTAAATTACCGGAAAAAAGAACAGCGAATGTCACTTCAAAAGTCGATGTAACCATAGCAATGACAGATGAAACACAGCAAACGTTCGAAGCAAGTTTTGACAGTGAAGTAGATCAAATCGATCAAGTGACACCACGTGCGTTTCGTTCAGCAGAATACAGAGTATCGATTGATGAAAAAGCGATTAACTACACAAATAAAGCACCCAAATATACAAATGATGATAATAAAAAAGGGGTATTTCCTACTCACAGTTGGAAGCCAACTAACCAGCAAAACGTAATAAATCATCAAGGTTTTTCGTTAAAAAAAGGAACATGGGATGGCAACGGACAATGGGACGGCGACCCAAACAATACACAGGATTCATATATTGAATACGGAGAAAATAAAACTAATCCAGATTTTTCGATACGTAAATATGCTAGGGAAACAAATGAAAAAGGATTATACGATGTCTACTTGAATATTAAAGGGAATGAAAAAAGAAACGTCAAACCTGTAGATATTGTTTTAGTAATTGATATGTCTGGGTCAATGTTGGACAATAATAAATATATAGAAATGAGAAATGGAGTTATCGAATTTATTGAGTATATTCAAAATTATGGAAACAAAGATAAAATAAAGGTTGGGGCAGTAGGTTATGCTGGAAGACAGTTAATTAATGACCGGTATACAGGATCAGCTGATATAAAATTCAGTGTTGATTTAGGAAGTATAGAAAATAATAAACAACAAATTATAGATGGAGTGCAAAGAACTATTAGAGGTGGAACGTTTACTCAGGCAGGATTGATGGAAGGATACAGGATATTAAAAAAAGGAACGGCAGAAGATAAGCGTTTAATTGTGTTAACAGACGGAGTTCCAACTTATTCATATCACTTAGAATCAGCGGAAAGAGTGGGCAATTTAGTATACGGAGTGGACAACTACGGTACTTTAATAGAAGGGACAGGTGGCACATCTAAATTAGAATCTGTCCAATATGCCAGAAATATTTATGCTAGGGATCAGTATTATAGAGATTATTGGTTGACAATTAGTGATACCTTCTCGGCGACTTTAGGAGAAGCAGATAAGATAAAAAGTCAAGGTATAGATATTAATGTGCTTGGAATTCAGTTAGCTAGTGATTACGTGAATTACCTCTCACAAGAGGATGTCAAATATCGAATGGAATTGATGGCCTCTCAAGGAAAGTATGAATCAGCAGACTATTCTCATCAAATATTTGAATACCTTGTAGCACAAGCTAAAACGATTGTTGAAGGATTTAATACTGTAAATCAAGGAGAAATCGTTGATCCTTTAGGTAACATGTTTCACTTCGATAATTCAGATATTACAATTAAGCGAGTAGATCAAGGGAATGTAATAAACCCATCAGTACCAAAATTGGATAAATCAGATCGTGAATTGAAAGTTTCTGATATTAATTTAGGTAAAGGGCAAGAAGTACAAATTCATTATCGTGTCCGCATGAATACTGAATCAAAAGAATTTATTCCTGGAAAGTGGTATCCATTAAACGGTAAAACGACATTTAAACCGAATCATAATAGTGACAGTAAAGTTGACTTTGGCGTTCCTTCCGCTAAAGCTCCTGGGACAAGGCTGAAATTAAGTAAAGAATGGATAGAATATGATAAGGATGCGTCCAGTCGACCAAAAGAAATATACTTTGAAGTAGAGCGTTCGCCTATGACAAGTGAAAGTTGGGCAAAAGGATATGTTGCAATGGATGGCAAAAATGGTTGGGAAAACAAAAGAATAGAAAAAATATTGGCTGAACAAAAAATAGGTAGTGATAAAGAATATTGGTTACCTGAATTTAACAATCAAGGAGAAACATTTAAATACAATATAAAAGAAATTCCTGTAGAAGGTTATAAATCTGAAAAAGGTAAGGATAATTCTCATTGGATTAATACCAAAGAATTTAAGCCTTACAAATTAAAATTGATTAAGAAAGACGCACATACTAAAAAAGAACTATCAGAAGCAGAGTTTTCAATAATGAAAGATAATAAAGAACTTGCTGTGGGAACGACTAATGATGACGGGATTATTGAATTTAAGAATGAACAAAATGAAATTTTAGAATTAAACCCCGGAGAGTATTTAATTCAAGAAATAAAACAACCTGAAGGCTATCATCTTTTAAAACAACCAATTAAATTAAAAATATTGGAAACTGGCAATGTAAAATTAGAAAATAAAGATGATTTTTATGATATGAAATATGATACATATAAACAAACAATTGAATTAACAGTATTAAACCTTTCAAAATCGGAATTCCCTAAAACAGGTTCGTCGTTGGAGATGATTTACCTAACTGTCGGTATACTACTGGTAAATATTGCGATATTTAGTTGGTGGCACAACGAAAAACAAGAAAATTTAAAATATAATTAGAATTATGCTTAGAATTTGAATAAAAAAAGACGTAAGTATTTATTTCGCTTAATTTGTATGATAGTATATCAAAGCAATATATTGTAGAAGCATGCCATTTAATAAAAAAAGGAGAGATAAAATGAAACACAAAAATAAATTAGCAATACTATTTACGACATTCTTAATGCTACTATCGGTTATCGCACCGAGTATGTCGGCATTGGCAGAGGAAAATGAGCATATGACAACGTTAAGAATTCATAAGCTTCAGGCAGAATCATATAATAAAAAATGGATAGAAGCCGGTGGTAAGGAAAATAAAGATGGAGCTGAAATTGAAAACTTTGACGACCTTGGAGTGAAAGTTAAACCTTTGCAAGATGTACAATTCAGTTACATTAAACTGACAGACGAAATAACTGAGGAAATACTAAAGGGAATGTCTTCAAAAACAATTATGGAAACATATGAAGAAGAAGTTGTTACCCTTCCTGAAAAAACAGACAGTAACGGACTTGCATCTGTTGTTTTACCGGACGGCACTTATTACTTTTTCGAATCAGATAAACCTAAGAATGTAACAAGTGCGCTAGCAGTACCTTTTGTAATTTCTTTGCCATTGTATAAAAATATAGATAAGGATGGAAAAGGAACTAAATTAGATGTAGTCAATGTGTATCCAAAAAATATTACAGGTGACGAACCAAAAGTTGAAAAAGATGTTGAAGAAATAGATAACGATAATGCGAATTATACAATTGGGGAAAAAGTTCCTTGGATTATCACAGCAGATGTACCGACTAACTTAAAGGATTATGTTTCTTTTAAATTAACAGATAAGTTAGATGAAAAATTAACATTTGATGAAAATACAGATGTTGTGAAAGTATATTTTGGAAACTTTAAGACTAAAGATGCAATGTTAAAAGAGAAAGAAGTTAGTAGCGCTTACTACAGTATAGAAAAACCAAATAAAGTATCAAGAACATTGACAGTAAAATTAACGGATGATGGCTTGAAAAAGCTGAATGAAAATTCAGATAATAGTAAAAAGTTATATGTATACTATACAACAACTATTAACAGAAACGCGAAAATGGGACAAGAAATAAAAAATACTGTAGAACTAGAATTTGAAAATAATCCAGGGAATACAAACTCAGTAGGACCGAAAACTCCACCAACTGTTGAGACAGGTGGTAAAAAGTTTGTGAAAACAAATGAAGAAGGGAATAAGCAATTACCTGGAGCAAAGTTTTTAATTATGAGTAAAGATAAAAAGATGTATTTAGCGGATGCTCCAAATAATCAATGGAAATGGATTCCGGTAGTGGACAGTTACTTTGAAGACAGTAGTAGTGCGGCTCACATCTTTACTTCGGAAGGAAATGGAGAATTTGAAGTGAAGGGTCTTAAATATGATAGTTATTTATTAAAAGAAATCGCTGCACCTGATGAATACGTGGTATCAGAAAAACCAATTCCATTTACGGTTACTAAAGATTCATATAATAGTGAAAAAGATATCCAACAAATTCAAAACAGAAAAAAACCTGAAATTCCTAAAACTGGTGGTATCGGTTCAGCAATCTTCATCGCATTAGGTTTAGGCTTAATGGGTGTAGCTTACATGAAATTAAAAGAAACAAAAGAAGCGTAATTTGATGTAAAACATTAAACAGTTGAAGAGCAGGTCACTGCTCTTCTTTGTTAAAGGAAATGAATTAATTGGTCGTTTGTTTTAACAAGGAAGAGAGTGCAAATAGAAAGGAGTTATTTATGAAACATTTAAAAAATATAATGAGAAAATATTTTATATTACTATGCATGATAGGAATGCCATTGCAAATGGCGATGCCAACAGTTATGGCAGATGAATCAAATGAATTAACGATTATAGCAGTTGGTGCAGGAGATTCAGATGCGCAAAATAAACCGATGAGTGGTTGGTCATTTAATGTGTATCAAGTGAATAATGATGCGCAATTGGATCAGTTAAATCAATTAAATGAGAATCGTTTAAAAGCTCAAGCAATTAAATCCTATGAAACTAATCCGACCAATGAGGCAGGAGCAACGACTTTATCGCAGTTACCACAAGGGTTATACTATGTGCGTCAAATGCCAAAGACTGCCCAAAAACATCAAAAGAGTGTACCTTTTTTAGTGTTATTACCAGACATTAAAGGAAATAAGCACGTGACAGTCTATCCTAAAATAATGATTGAACGTGGAAGTGTGACGTTGTTAAAATATACAACTAAAGATAATCAATCAGTACCGCTAGCAGGAGCTGTTTTTGAATTATATGATGCGAATGGAACAACACCATTACGTGTTAAAGATGAACAATTGACGACAGATATGTCAGCTTTAACTCGTTTAACAACGAATAAAGCGGGGGAAATCACGGTATCAAACTTGACACCAGGGCGATACTACTTTAAAGAAATTCAAGCGCCAAAAGGATACAAGTTAGATGATCGTCCCCTATGGTTTACTGTTCAAAGTGCTGAACGTGTTTACGTATCGCATGAAAACCATTTAATGCCACCACCAGACAAACCAAATGAACCTAAAAAACCAAATACACCACCATGGTTGCCACAAACGGGTGAATCATTATTAATGATTGGTGTGGGTGTGCTTCTTATCGGAATCGGAATCAAGTTAGGTCGTTCCACGAAAAGTGAGGGATCAATCGGATGAGAAAAAACAAAAAAATAACAAACAAGCAACCGAATAGGAGATCGCTGAAACAGCGACTCTTATTCGGTTTCATTTTTCTAATGGGATTAGGTCTAGTAGGATTCCCAATAGTTAGTCAAACGGTTTATTATTTAGCTTCCCACGCGAAGATTAATGAATTTAAAGAAACGGCTCAAAAAATTGACATGACAGAAATTAATCGACGGATTGAGTTGGCGCAAGCGTATAACCAAACGCTTAACAATCCAAGTGAAAAGATTGAATGGCATGATCCTTTTTCGGAAGAAAAGAAAAAATCAGGACGTGAAGAATATGCCCGCATGTTAGAAGTGAATGAACAAATTGGACAGGTTATCATACCGAAAATCAAACAAGAACTACCAATTTATGCAGGGACAAGTGAAGATGTTTTACAAAAGGGAGTCGGGCATTTAGAAGGCACGTCATTACCCGTTGGTGGGGAAAATACGCATGCCGTTTTAACGGCGCATCGTGGCTTACCAACTGCACGGTTATTTACGGATTTAGATAAAGTAAAAGTTAAAGATATTTTTTATGTCCGTAACTTGAAAGAAACGCTAGCTTATGAAGTAGATCAGATTGAAGTAATTGAACCAACTAATATTGACCCGTTGCGATTAATTCCGGGACAAGACCGGGTGACTCTATTAACATGTACACCGTATATGATTAATAGTCATCGTCTTTTAGTGCATGCGAAACGCATTCCATACGTCCCAGAGAAAATGGACAAAGAAGTAGAAGGCACGAATAACTTTGATTGGTATCTAATAGGTGGAGCCGTTGCGGTTATCGTATTGCTTATTTTATGGTACTTACGAAAACGTCGGAAGAAGAAAAAGTTAAAAGTAGGTGATCGACGTGCGTAGACGATCAGCTCATCAGTCAAATAAAAAACAGTTAAGACAACGTTTAATTTTATTGTTTATGTTCTTAATGGGATTAAGTCTAGTTACTTATCCAATTGTTAGCCAAGTCGTATATTACCGAGCTTCTCATGCGAAAATTAATGAGTTTAAAGAAGAA
This sequence comes from Atopobacter phocae ATCC BAA-285, assembly GCF_000526675.1. GTDB lineage: Bacteria > Bacillota > Bacilli > Lactobacillales > Aerococcaceae > Atopobacter > Atopobacter phocae. The sequence continues at coordinate 1,348 of NZ_JAGN01000002.1, read as the reverse complement.
GCTCAAAAAATTGATCGAACAGAAATTAATCGAAGGTTAGACTTAGCGCGGGCGTATAATGAGACCGTCCAATGGCGTGCGTCAGGCGATCCATTTACAGAGAAACAAAAAGAAGGACGAAAAGAGTATGCGCGGATGTTAGAGGTGGAAGAGCAAATAGGTTATATTTCCATCCCTTCTATTCACGTGGAACTACCCATTTATGCAGGAACTAGCGAAGACATTCTGCAACGAGGAGCGGGTCATTTAGAAGGCACATCTCTTCCGGTTGGAGGGACAACTACGCATGCAGTAATTACCGCTCATCGTGGCCTACCGAATGCACGACTCTTTACGGATCTAAATCACGTCAAGAAAGGCGATGTTTTTTATGTGAATAACATTGGTGAAACATTAGCTTACCAAGTCGATCAGATTCAAGTGGTAGAACCATCAGACATCGATGCGGTGAAGCTAGTAGAGGGCCAAGATTATGTCACCTTATTAACATGTACCCCATACATGATTAATAGTCACCGCCTATTAGTACGTGGGCATCGAATTCCTTATGTAGAAAAACAAGAAAAAGCGATTCGTAAAGAATCAGTTGGATTCCTATATAAACGTGTACTGCTTGTGTTGTTAATAGTATTCTTACTCATAGCATTAATAGTGTATTACCAATATCGTAAGAAAAAACAAAAGATATAAAAATGAACAACGAGGGATTAGCGAACGCTAATGCTCGTTGTTTTTTTTAGGGTAAAATTTAAAAAAATGTCATAAAGTTATTGAATTGATTAGGTGGATATGGTATAAATAAATAGTTGTCAAAAACGTTGTGGAAGTTAAAAAAATAAATTTAAAGAAAATTTAAATTGTTATTGACTTTGGATAACGGGACTGATAGTATAAATTATATATCGTGCTTGAAACAATTTTATCCGGAAAGCGACAAAAAACTTTTTCGGAAAAGTGTTGACAAAGAAATACAAGTTATGATATTATTTAGAAGTTGTCGCGACATGCGATTAACGAGTGACCTTTGAAAATTGAACAATAAAGACGAACCAAATGTGTAGGGTTAATTTGTTTCTGACGGAGCAAATTAAAACAACAATTCAAAATCACGGATAAGTGATAACAACGCCAGTTTTGGCAAACAAATGAGCAATTAAATTCTTTCATGAGAGTTTGATCCTGGCTCAGGACGAACGCTGGCGGCGTGCCTAATACATGCAAGTCGAACGCAGTTTCATTCACCGAGTGCTTGCACTCACCGAATGGACTGAGTGGCGAACGGGTGAGTAACACGTGGGTAACCTGCCCATCAGTGGGGGATAACAGTCGGAAACGACTGCTAATACCG
>NZ_JAGN01000001.1 GCF_000526675.1 Atopobacter phocae ATCC BAA-285 | reverse complement strand
CCGATTGAAGGATTAAACAACAAAATCAAGGTACTTAAGCGAACTGCTTATGGCTACCGTAATTATTCACACTTTAAAAATAGAATTTTATTAATGATGCGTTTATATGCGCCAAATCACTCGTCCAAAATCGCTACTTCTTAACACTGATTTTGAATACAATCGATCCAATCATTTGCTTATTTTATCTTTTGATCTAAAAAAGAGGCGAAGTAACCGAACAGTTACCTCACCTCGTCATCAACCCTATTTGACAAAGAGCCTTTAAAATATGTAATGAATCGAGTTGGCCACATTGATGCGAATACTACTATTCGTATTTATACACATGTGACTGAAAAAACTCGGAGAAAAGAAAAAGAGCGGATAAACGATTTATTTTAATCGTACCCGCTCTCTTTTATATATATTTCTTTGCTACCATTCCAAAAATTCGGAATAATCTTGCTACCATTTCAGGTAGGTTTTATAAAATTGCTACCATTTGATAGGTTGCACTCTCTACAAACCTTGATATTATCCTAAACGTTGTTTACTGTCAGCCACACGTTGCATAGCTTGACCGATATAGTTAATACACAACATCATAACTAATATAAGTAATGAAGCTGGTAGCCAAACCCATTGTTTATTTTCAATAATATCAGCAGATGAAGCCATACCAACAAGTGTACCTAAACTTGGTGTACTTGGTGGAAGACCAAATCCTAAATAACTCAAACCTGTTTCAATACCTAAGTTACCTGCAAAACTTAAAGTTAAATTAACAATAATAATTGATGAGATATTAGGTAAAACTTCACGGAACATAATCATAAAGTGACTTGAACCTAATGTTTGTGATGCACTTACATAATCTAATGAAGCTTCTGATAAAACACGTGAACGAATCAAACGAGCTTTTCCCGTCCAGTAAAAAGCACTCATAATCATAATGAAGCTTGATACTGTATAGTGTGGAACAATTGTTACTAACACGATAATAATCATCAGTGTTGGTAAAATCATAATAAAATCAACAATACGCATCATTATGACATCAACTATACCACCAAAGTAACCAGAAATTAATCCATAAACAATTCCAATAAATGAAGTTAAAATAGTAATACCAAAACCAATCAAAATGGAGTTACGTGCTCCAATAATTAATTGACCGAAGATATCACGACCACCCTCATCTGTACCAAGAATGTAACCATCTTGTCCCCATGGAATGTAACGATTTAAAACATCAACACGCATTAATGATTTTTCATCAATAATTAGTGATCCGATAAATACTGTTAGCAAAATCGTAATTAAAATTACTAATGCGGCTAATGCAACTTTGTCTTTTAGAAATTCTCTAATAACTACTTGAAAACCAAGTGTTGCTGACTTAGGCTGATCCGCATCATTTTTAGGAGTTATATCCGGATTAGGTACTAAGTTTTCATTTGGCATTTCTTTTTTATTATCTATCATTCTAATCCTCCTCCCTATTGAATACGTATACGTGGGTCAACAATACTCATGATAATATCTGATAAAAGCGTACCAAAGAGTGTTGCTAAACCAAATAATAAAATCAGTGCTGTTGCAACCGAATAGTCACGTGATGTAATTGAACTCATAAACAAATTACCCATACCACTATATGAGAAAATTTGTTCAATAAAGATAGAACCAGAAATTAATCCTGTAATTTCATAACCTAAGAATGCTGCGATTGGTAATAATGAATTACGGAAAATATGTCGATTATATACTACACGCTCTGGTACACCTTTTGAACGAGCCGTACGGACATAATCTTGACTTTTCGCATCAATAATACCAGTTCTTAAATATTGAACAGTTCCTGTAGTAGATAAAATAGCCATTGTAATGGCAGGTAAAATCATATGCTTAATTCTACTTAAGAAGTACGTAATTGTACCTGGTGCTATACCTGATTGAACAGAACCACGTGTTGGGAACCACTCTAAAGTATAACCAAACGCCCATAATAATAATAAGGCAAATACAAAGACAGGAATTGAGAAAGTAATAAATGTATAAGCAACTACTACTTTATCCATCCATGAGTTTTGGAAACGACCAGCAATTAAACCTAATGGTAAGGCAATTAAATACGTTAATATTAATGTTAATAATGATAACCATAAAGTATTTATCATGCGGTTACCAATTAATTTAGTTACTGGTAAATGATAAGTATAACTTGTACCAAAATCTCCTTTTACAGCATTTCCTACCCAACGGAAGTATTGAACAGGTAACGGATCGTTTAAACCTGCTTTTTCACGTAAGGCAGCAATTGTTTCAGGAGGTGTTTCTGGTGTAATTAATCCCGTAAATGGATCTCCAGGCATATTTTTTGCAAGTATGAAGACAATAACACTTAAAATAATAATTTGCGGGATCATCAACATGACACGACGTAAAATTGTTTTCCACATATTATGCTTGACCTCCCTCTTTTACAGCGACAAAGTGTGTATCTGAAACTGGTTGTAAGTCAAAGACACGTCCTTTTTCTCCATAATATAATTCTTGTTTGTCTTGATAGAGTTTTTCCGTTCTAATCCGTTCTGCTTTATGCTTATCACGGTTAATTGGATCTATCACAGGGATAGCCGACAATAGTCGTTTCGTGTAAATGTGTTGTGGATTATTATAAATATCATTACGTGTCCCCGTTTCAACAAAACGGCCACGATACATAATTGATAAATGATCACACATATGTTTAACCACACCTAAGTCATGTGATATAAACAAATAGCTTAAATTAAATTCATTTTGAATTCGTTTCATATAGTTTAATACTTGCGCTTGAACTGATAAGTCAAGAGCTGAAACAGGTTCATCTGCAATAATTAATTTTGGACTACTTGCTATCGAACGAGCAACACCAATACGCTGACGTTGTCCTCCAGAGAATTCATGTGGATATTTATAAAGTGCTTCTTCATTTAATCCAATGATTTCAAGTAATTCAATTACTTTACGTTTTTCTTCTTGTGGGCTTAATTTATCAAAGTTTCTGATTGGTTCAGCCACGATATCTAAAATACGTTTTTTAGGGTTAAAACTTGATAATGAATCTTGGAAAATCATTTGAACATTACGTTTAAATTCTGAGTTACTTCCCATATGTTTATTAGTAACATCTTGGCCTTCATAAATTAATTGACCAGACGTAATTTTTTCAAGTCCGATCATCGCTTTACCAATAGTTGATTTACCAGAACCTGATTCACCAACTAAACCGTATGTTTTTCCTTGTTCAATTTCCATGCTAACACCATCAACGGCTCGTACATTATCAGTAATACGATTCCAAAATCCACTTCGAATCGGGTAATGTACTTTTAAATCTTTTAATTGAATAAATCCCATTACTCTTCCTCCCCTTCAAAGTGAAAATGTTTATAACAGCTACAACGTACAAAATGTCCTGGTGTCACTTCGTGTAATTCTGGATGTTCTTCATGTTCTTCTTCTGAAATCCATGGTATACGATGTGCAAAACGACAACCTGTACGAGGCAAGTTAACTAAACTTGGAACCGTTCCTTGAATCACGTGTAATTCATCAATTTCCGCTTCACTAGACATTTCAGTGTCACCTTGAGGAATTGATTTTAATAACGAACGTGTATAAGGGTGTAATGGATTGGTAAATAATTCTTCGGATGTAGCTACTTCAACAAATTGTCCTGCATACATTACGGCTACTCGATCGGCAGTTTCTGCAACAACTCCCAAATCGTGTGTAATCATAATAATACCAGAACCTGTTTCTTCTTGAATTTCTTTTAGTAAATCTAAAATTTGAGCTTGAATCGTTACATCTAACGCTGTAGTTGGTTCATCCGCGATGATAATTGGGGGTTTACATGCTAACGCAATTGCGATACACACACGTTGACGCATTCCTCCAGATAATTCATGTGGATATTGTTTAGCTACACGTTTTGGATTTGGTAGTCCAACTTGTTCTAATAATTCAACCACACGCTCATTACGTTGACTTTCGTTTAAATCCGTATGATATAGTAACGATTCTTCAATTTGCTTATGAATAGTCATTAATGGGTTTAGCGACGCCAACGGATCTTGGAAGATCATTCCAATATCGTTTCCACGAATTCGATTATATAGTGATTCGCTAAGTGTAATAATATTGGTGTCTTTATAAATTACCTCACCAGTTGATCGTGTATTATTTTTATTATGTAATCCCATGATTGTTGTTGCCAATGTTGACTTGCCTGATCCAGACTCCCCAACGATTGCTAATATCTCATTTTTATGTAAATCAAATGATACCCCATCAACTGCATCATAGTATTTGTCACGCACTCTGAATCCAGTGTGTAAATCATTGACTTCTAATAGAGGTTTATTGATCCCCATTAAACTTCCTCCTCATTTAACATTAGGTTATTTCCTAAAGGTACAGGCATAATTATACCGTATTTAATCGATACTTTCAATTATGTTTCTAATTAATATAATTAATTTCTAATGATTATCTCATGTTTCTAGACGAATGTAAAGTGAAATATCGATACAAAAAGAAAGAGCACTTAAGGCTCTTTCTAACTTATTTCGTTTCTTCTATAAATTTAACTGCATCTTCGATTGAGACAATTTTCACTGCTTCTTCATCAGAAATTTGAATATCAAAAGTATCTTCTAAAGTCATAATCATTTCCACTAAATCTAAAGAGTCTGCACCTAAATCTTTTTGAAAAGTCGTTTCAGGTTTTATTGCATCAACTGGTTGATCGAAGTGGTCAGCAATCAATTCTTGTATTTGTTTAAAAATTGAATCGTTCATTCTAATCGCTCCTTCTTGATTCATACAGTAATATTTTACTTAATTTTAGGACAAATGTCTATCTTTCTAATTATACTTAAATGCTATACATTTATTCTGATTGCTCAGACGCTTCTTGCATACGTTGAATTCCTGATTCGATTTCTTCGATAAATGGTGTGTTAAGAAATTCAATCAGCTGTTCAAAGGTAGCAACTAATGTATTAGATTTCGCATTGCCGTGAGCTTTAATTACTGGGGCTTTTACGCCTAACAAAATAGCACCACCAACATTTTCGTAATTTAATTGCTTAGCAAATTTTTTTAATGGCGTCCTAAGTAACAAACCACCGATTTTCGCTATTAGACCACCATTCATTATAACAGATTTCATTTGTTGCATCATCACCATAGCTGTTCCTTCAATTGATTTTAATACAGCATTCCCTGTAAATCCATCACTAACTGCTACGTCAGCCACACCTTCTAAGATGTGACGAGATTCAATATTTCCAACAAAATTAATTTCAGCCGTATTTTTCAATAATTGGTATGCTGATTTGGTTAATTCATTTCCTTTTGTTTCTTCGGAACCGTTGTTAATCAATCCGACAGTTGGTTGCTCAATATGAAGAAAATATTTAGCGTATAAACTACCTAAAAAAGCAAACTGTTGCATATTTTTTAATTTTGTGTCTGCATTTGCGCCAACATCTAATAAAACAAAAGACGAGCGCGTATCACCAAACGCTGGAAGAACTGCCGCTAGAGCTGGGCGATCAATACCTTTGATACGACCTACAATTAATAATCCAGCCGTTAGTAAAGCTCCTGTATTTCCTGCAGAAACTAGTGCATCACTTTGTCCTTCTTTTACACTTTGGGCAGCTAGTACTAATGATGAGGTTTTCTGACGTCTAACCGCTCTAACGGGTTCTGCATCACCACTAATTTTGTCCGGCGCATGAAAAATTTTAATATTATCACGTTCCTTTATTAATTCACTTAATTGATCTTGTGGACCAAATAATTGAAAAGTCACCTGAGGATATTTGGGGGCTATATGATTAACTGCTTCTACGACTGATTGAGGTGCAAAGTCACCACCCATTGCATCAATTGCTATTCTCATCGCGTTTCATTCCTTTCTGTAATTGCGTTACAACTTCTTGAGTTGCATGATTCATAATATCCTTATCGATTACCAAATCACCTAATTTAAATGTCGGAATACCACTTTGTCTAACACCAAATATTTGTCCAGGACCGCGCATTTCTAAATCTTTCTCACTTAAATAAAAACCATCTTGACTAGCTGTCATAATTTTCATTCGTTCACGTTGAGTCTCTGTTTTACCAGGTGCAACTAGTACACAATACGACTGAAATTCTCCTCGACCAACTCGTCCTCTTAACTGATGTAACTGTGATAAACCAAATCGATCAGCGTCTAAAATAAGCATCACTGTTGCATTTGGAACATCAACTCCAACCTCAATAACCGTTGTTGACACTAACACATCTGTTTCATGCGCTTTAAATTGTTGCATAATTTGCTCTTTATCTTCACTTTTTAATCTACCATGTAATAAGTCTAAGCGAACAGTATCTTTAGGAAATACCGTTTGTAAATGCTTAAATACCTCTGTTGCATTTTCTAAATCTAAAGATTCTGATTCCTCAATTAGTGGCGATATAATATAGCCTTGTCTTCCTTTTTTTACTTCTTTCATTAAAAAGTTATAAAAATCCGGTACTTGCTCTGGTTTTATCCAATATGTTTTTATCGGCTGACGATTTTTAGGACGTTCTGTTAATGAACTAATTTCTAAGTCACCATACATTGTAATAGCAAGCGTTCTAGGTATCGGTGTCGCCGTCATTGATAATACATTGACACTTTGTCCTTTTTCAATCAATGTGGCTTTTTGATTTACACCAAAACGATGTTCTTCATCTATAATAGCTAATTTCAAATCATTAAAAATGACATCAGATTGAAACACCGCATGAGTTCCTATTAGTATATCAATTTGTCCTTCTTTTAGAGCAGTTAATAGTTGTTTGCGATGTTTAGTTTTTGTTGAACCAGTTAATAACTCTACTGTGATGCCGGAATTTTGAAATATCTTGTTAAATGATTGAACATGTTGCTCAGCTAAAATTTCAGTTGGTACCATTAATACACTTTGCCGTTTAGCAGTTGCTGTAGCAATCATTGCTAAAAAAGCAACGATTGTTTTTCCACTTCCAACATCGCCTTGTAATAACCGATTCATCGGAAAAGGCATAAGCAAATCTTTGCTTATTTGATTCACTACTTCCTTTTGACCGTCTGTTAAATCAAAAGGAATGGATTGGATGATTTTTTTTAATTCAGTCACATTATATGCTACGATTGCTTCTTTTTCATTCGTTTGTCTTCGCTTAAAACGTAATCTTTGTAGTTTTAATTGATAAGTTAAAAACTCTTCACAAACCAATTGTTCACGGGCTTTTTGGTTCATTTCATTTGAAGAAGGAAAATGCATTTGATACAATGCTTCGCTTCTAGGCATCGCGTAATAAGGTCCTAACCATTCTGGTGGATAGAAATCTTCAATTAGTTCTTTATATGATTGAAATGCTTGATCAATTAAATTACGAATAATTGTTCCTTTAATTGCTTGATTAGCAGGATAAATTGGTTCAAATTCTTCTACTTCACCTGATTGAGTACCACCCAAAAGTTTCATACCGAGTAATTGCGCTCGACCAGCATCCCATTTCCCATAAATAGCTAAATGATCAAGTTGATTAATTCGTTCTTTTAAATAAGGTTGGTTGAAAAAAACAACCGTCACAATGTCATGATCCACAGACATTTTAAACTGTAATCGATTCTTCTTTCGCCCAAAATAACTAACTACTACATCCGTTACTCGTTCACCTTTTAATGCGACACGATCTCCATCGACTATTTCTGATAAATCTCTTTCGCGTATATCGTTATATCGAAAAGGAAAATGGTGAATGAGTTGATCAATTATTTCAATGCCTAAATCAGCTAATCCTTCTATTCTTTTCTGACCTACCGAACGCAGAACCGCAACTGAATCTTTTAATGATTTCCCCACATATTCACCTCTCTAAACAAAAAAAGGGATGGCCACCCAACCCTTTTCATCTTGCTATGTTGAAACTCACTAAACGAATAACATTTTTATTCAACAGAAATAAGATAATGATATACGGGTTGGTCTCCCTGATGTATTTCAAATTCATAATCATCATATTGTTCTTCTAATACTTGAACAACCTCATTAGCTATTTCTTCAGACCCATCTTCACCAATGATTAATGTAACGATTTCATGATCTTCTGTTAACATTGATTCAATTGTTTGATGTAGAACATTTTTTAATTCTGGTTCACTAACTTTAATTTTACCTTCAATAATACCCATAAAATCATTTTCGTTGATGTCAACGCCATCAATTTGAGTGGAACGAATTGATGTTGTGATTTGAGCGCTAAGAACATGCTCTTTCGCTTCATTCATCGCTTCCATATTTTCTGTTAATGATTGATCTGGACTAAATGATAGCATAACAGCTAATCCTTCAGTTAAGCTCTTCGTTTCAATAACTCCTACATGATCACCCATTAATTCTTGAGCTTGTTTTGCTGCCATAAAAATATTTTTATTATTAGGTAAAATGATTACTTGTTCAGCATTTGCTCGCTCAATTTCTTTAACAATTACCTCAGTCGATGGGTTCATCGTTTGACCACCGCTAATAATATTTGTAACACCCATTGATTTAAATAATTCATTTAAACCTTCACCAGATGAAATAGCAATAATTGCATAAGGTTTTTTCTCAGCAAATTTTTCAATCACTTCATCGGTACGATCACGTTTTATAAAGTCGTCGTTTTGTAAACGCATGTTATCAACTTTTACTTTCATTAACGATCCAAAACGTTGGCCGTAATTCATTACTTTACCTGGATATTCTGTATGAACATGAACTTTAACTACTTCATCGTCGTTCACCACTAACAATGAGTCACCTAACTCATTTAAGTAATTACGAAATTCTTCATGATCAAATTCATCTGTAACTGTCTCACCCTCACCTAAGTGAACCATAATTTCAGTACAGTATCCAAATTTAATTTCACCCGTTGAAGCGTGTTCCATGTCATGATGAGCCACACTAGCTAAGTCTACTTTCATAGAAATCGGTTGACTTTTCGGTTTTTTACCTGTTAATGCTTCATAGAAGCCTTCATAAATATAAACTAAACCTTGTCCACCACTGTCAACAACTCCCACTTCTTTTAAAACCGGTAATAAATCTGGTGTTTTTTCTAATGCTTTTTGTGCACCATTCAAAACACTTTCTAAAACAGCGACACAGTCATTAGTCTGTTCTGCTTTTCTCATACCACGTTTTGCTGACTCACGTGCAACGGTTAAAATTGTTCCTTCTACAGGTTTCATAACTGCCTTATAAGCAGTATCTACTCCACCTTGAAATGCGCGAGCTAATTCTGAAGCATTCAATACTTCTGCATGTTCTAGAGATTGAGAAAAACCTCTAAAAATTTGCGATAAGATAACACCTGAATTGCCTCGTGCTCCCATTAATAAACCTTTTGCAAGGTCTTTGACTACTTCACTAATTGTTTCACTATTCGAGCTGAATACTCGTTCTGTTCCAGATGAAAACGACAAGCTCATGTTTGTTCCTGTATCACCATCTGGCACAGGAAACACATTTAATGAATTAACATATTCAGCTTGTTCATTTAGGCGTTCTGCCCCAAGTTGAATCATGTCCTTTAATTCAGTGACTGAAATAGTTGCTTTCTCTACCATAGTTTCCTCCTGAAGTTCCTTGTTAACTTTCAATATTTCGAACACCTTCAACATAGATGTTCACTTTATTTGCTCGAATACCTAAAATTCGTTCTAAATCATATTTCACACGTTGTTGTGTATTTCGGCAAATCTCAGATATTTTTGTTCCATATAAAACAATGATGGAAACATCTACGATAATATTATCTCCATCTTGTTTAATTGAAACACCTCGACTAAAGTTGTCGCGTTTTAATACTTCAATGATACTATCTTTAAATTGATTACGGCTTGCCATACCAACTACTCCATAATTGTCTGTAGCGGCCAATCCCACAACGATAGCAATTACGTCACTATCTAAATCAATTATTCCATATTTTGTTTCTATTTGAACAGCCATGATAGACCTCCTAGCGATGTTTCAATCGTATTATTTTAGACTATTCGTCATTATTTTTATTATAGCATACCATCAAATTATATCATACATCCCACAAATTTTTCATCAATCCTTTTATTTTTATTCATTTTGAGAGATTTTTTCAATAAAATAATTACTTTTAAGTTGCTATTCGGTTAGTACCATGGTAAATTATAAAGGTATATGAGTAAACGTTCGACCTCAAGTATAAGGGAGGCTTAACTATGGCAAAAGTATGCTATATTACAGGACGTAAAACACGCACTGGTAACAAACGTTCGCACGCTTTAAACTCTTCACGTCGTACATTCAAAGCGAACTTACAAAAAGTTCGTATTTTAGTGGATGGTAAACCTAAACGTGTTTGGGTTTCAACTCGCGCATTAAAGAGCGGTAAAGTAACTCGTGTGTAGTTAAAGAGTAAATCTCTTGAAAAGAAGCTGACTTCAGCTTCTTTTTTTTGCCTGTAATCAAAAAAAGAATGCACAAAGTGCATTCTTTTTTTATATTAGAATAATGAAACTAAACCAACAATTAATGCAGATAATAAACTTACTGAGAAACCACCAATCATTCCTTTAGTAGCTAGTCGTGCTAACGTTCCTCTTTTTTCAGGACATAAAATCGAAATACCTGAGATTGAAATGCCAATACTACTTACGTTAGCAAAACCTGCTAATGAGATAGTCAACATTAGTCCTGTACGTGGGTTTAAACCACTTAAAATTTGGCCGAGTTTTCCAAAAGCAACAAATTCATTTAAAATTAATTTTGAACCTAATAATTCACCAGCAACAAAAACGTCTTTGCCCGTTAATCCCATTAGGTAACCAATTGGAGCAAATACATAAGACAAAATTCCTTCTAATGATAAGCCAACTAATCCTAACATACCATTAACTAAAGCAACAATTGAAATCATTGCAATTAACGCTGCACCAATTGCCATTGCCATTGCCATTCCATCCATTGCACCGGCCGATAGAGCATCAAACACATTATGTTTGTTTTCTTTTGCGTCAATTTTAATTGAATCAATTTCTTTCACTTGATCAACTTGTGGTAATAAAATTTTTGAGATAATAACTGAACTAATAGGAACCATCGTTGAAGCAATTAGAAGCGATTCAATTGGAATACCTAAAGCTGTATATCCTGCGATAATACTTACTGACATACTCCCCATACCTGATACTAAGACTAGCATAATTTCACTATCTGTCATCTCTTTTAAATATTTACTAACTAAAATAGGTGAGTCTGTTTGACCTAAAAACATGTTGGCCACTGCTACAAAGCTTTCTACTTCTGATGTACCAAATGCTTTTCCAATAACCCAACCGATCTTTTCAATAACAAATCCTAAAATACCTAGATAAAATAACACGCCTACTAATGCAGATATAAATACTACGTTACCTAAAGTTTGAAAAGCAAAAATGAATCCGGTTGGTGCTTCTGGCATCCCTAAAGAGCCAAAAACAAATTGAATTCCTTCATTACCATAAGATAATACAGTTGTAACAACATCACTGACATTTGAAACAACTAATCGTCCAGCTGGTACTTTAATAATTAAAATAGCAATAACAAATTGTACAATGAGCGCTTTCAAAATTTGTTTTACATTTACACTCGATCGATTACTTGAAATCAAATACATGACCAACAATACGACTACTATCCCTAGAACATTTAATACTGCATTCATTTTTTAATCTCCTATCATTTTGATTTATTTTAAACAAAAAACTTGTTTATAATTTAACAAAACATTTGTCGACAACCAAATTATAAATAAAAACGCTTTTATAGTCAAGTTTTTATTTCGTTTTCTAACACTTTCGAGCTTTTTATGTTTATTTAGATTAATTTTAGTTGTTTATTTGTTTTTTTATAATCATTTCAGTGATAAAAAAAGACTAGACTTCTCAATGTTTCCTAAAAGAAAGTTTAACTAACTTAAGGTCTCATCGAAAGTCTAGTCTCTTTTTTATTAATCACGTGCGACGATTACCGCTATTAATCCTTCATCGAATTGAACTATCGCGGTTTCACTTATAAATTCATTGCTTATTAACGCTAGTGGGTGCTTAATACAACTATTTAAAAGAGGATATTTTACACCGGATAAGGTTAAATTTTTCACTGATGTATATGTTACAAAAGATAAATATTTAAAACCAAGTTCATCATCTATTGTATGGGTGCCCGGTTTGATAAAATGCATTCGATTATTATTTGAAACAAAATGGAGTCGCTCTATAATATCCAGAAGCATCGGATGATATCCAAACCATAAACAAGACATAAGATGATCTAAACGCCCACCCGTAAAACCGTAAATATATATATCACCTTGCAACTGTTCATCAATTACATACTTCAACGCTGTTTCAGTATCAGTTAAATCTTTTTCAGCAGGTAATTTTATAATAGTTGACTGTTGACTCAATTTTTCATATTCGCTATCAGATATGGAGTCAAAATCACCAATACAAATTGTTGGTTGAATATTCAAATCAAGCCATCTTAAACTGCCACGGTCAACACCAATAACAGTGTCATTCGGTGAAATACTAATCAATTTTGAATCAACAAGATCTCCTCCGATATATATATGAATCATTATTCACCTTTTAAACTCTCTATTGCCGTTTCATAATTTTCTTGATTGAAAATATATGATCCAACAACTAATACATCTACACCTGCATCAAGCATTCTTTGACTCGTTGTTTCGTTAATACCGCCATCAACTTCAATTAAATAATGATATTGATTAGCTTCTCTTTGTTCTTTTAACCAACGTACTTTATTTTCCATTTCCTTAATGTAACTTTGTCCACCAAAACCAGGATTTACAGTCATCACAAGAACTAAATCGACACGATGTAAAATAGGTGCTAACCATTCAACAGGTGTACCTGGATTAATCGCCACTCCAGCTTTTGCACCTACATTTTGAATCGCACTAATCGTTCCATCAATATGAGGACAGACTTCCAAATGAACCGTTATAACATCTGCTCCAGCTCTTTTAAATGATTCAATATAAGGTTCTGGATGGGCAATCATTAAATGACAATCAATCGGGATACGAGTTGCGGGACGTATACCTTCTAAAACAGGTAAACCGAATGATATATTTTGTACAAACTGTCCATCCATCACGTCAAAATGAAGCCAATCTGCTCCAGCTTGCTGAATCGCATTAAGTTCCTCGTTAAGTTTTAAAAAATCTGCACTAAGTAACGAAGGTGCAATAATCGCCATGTCATTTACTTCCTCTCATAATGTGGTTTTTGATTTTTTAATTCTTCTAAAAAATTCAAATAATGATTATATCGTTCTTTTAAAAATTCATTTTCTTCTACAAACTCTTTAACGCCACAATGTGGTTCGTGGGTATGTGAACATGGTTTAAATCGACATTGTGTTCTAACATCTTCCCATTCGATAAATGCATTCGCTAAATCCATTACATCCATAAATGGCAGCTGTATCGCGCTAAAACCAGGCGTGTCGGCAATCAATACTTTTTCATAAGGATAAAGCTTCACTGCTCGAGTAGTATGCTTACCACGATTTAAACTTTTAGATATCTCTTGCGTTTCTAATTCTAATTCAGGAATTAATCGATTTAAAAGTGTTGATTTTCCCGCACCTGTTTGCCCCATTAAAATAAAAATCTTCTGGGTATATCGTTTAAATAAATCGGACAATTCATTTGGTTGATTGGATATGACTTCATATCCAATGGACTGATAATGTTTCTTATACTCTTTCATCCGACTCTGTTCATCTTCTGATAATAAATCTTCTTTTGTAAAAATAATAACTCCTTGAATATTTTGCATTTCTAGATACACAAGAAAACGATCTAATAGAATACTGCTAAAGTCAGGATGTTTAACTGATACGACAATTAAAGCAATATCAACATTAGCTACAAGTGGACGAATCAGTTCGTTTTTACGTGGAGCTATTTTTGTTAGTGTAGCTTCACCCGTTTCTCCAACTTCAACATCAACCCAGTCCCCAACTAATGGCTTATTATTATCTTTTCTAAATAATCCACGAGGTTTCGTTCTAATGATCTCGTCATTATCTACTTGAACATCATAAAATCCACTCAACGATTGAATAATTCTTCCGCGCATAATTCACCTCTCTTATATTACTGATTTCTTCCGCCGTAAACGACATTACTATTAAATTCTACTTCTTTACCATCACGAAGAATTCTGTATTGTCCTGAATTTCCAGGCTTCAATTGAATCCCAATAGTTAACTCTGTATTTTCAGTGATTTCAAGTTCTTGAACTGGTGTATCCATTGTATGTACATCATCTTTTACAAAGACTTGAATCAGATTTGATTGTTTTCCATTATTCGTGATACTTGGAGGTAAATAAGATACTTTACGTAAAACTGTAAAGCTTTGTAATTTAGTTTCTTCCGGACCAGTTGAAATCGTAACCGTTAATACATTACCTTTTTTCATCGTACTTCCACCTTCAGGTAATTGACGAATGACACGGCCTTTATCAACAGTAGATGAACTTTCACGGTTAACTACTAATTGTAATTGATTAGATTTAGCATAGTTTTCTGCATTTGCTTCCGTTTGATTGGTTAAATCTGTGACAGCAAATGATTCAGAGCCAATTGCTACCGTTAAGGAAATTGTCGTCTTACTCGGATCAACCTCATCGCCTGGAGTGATACTTTGTCTTAAAATTTTACCGTCCGACATTTCATCAGATTCTTCTTCATAACGTTCAACATTAAATCCGAGTTTTTTTAGTTCTTTTCTTGCTTCTGCATAATCGATACCTGTGTAATCTTTCATTTTCACTAATTTAGAACCGCGACTCACCAATAAGTTAATCGTGGCCCCTTCTTTAACGATTGCATTCGCTTCCGGATCTGTTTTAATGACATTCCCCGCATCAATAGACTCATCTGATCGTTCAGTAATTTTACCGACATGTAGCCCCACATCTTCTAAACGATCTGTTGCCTCAATTTCTGTAAGATTAGTTACGTCCGGTACAGATACTTCTTTTGGTCGACTCATCATATAAGCTCGTCCTAAGAAAAAGGTGAAACTAATTAGCGAAATAAGAAATATAAACAAAATTAATCGTTTAAATATCGATTTCTTTTTTGGTACGGGAGCTACTGTCTTTTGTTTTTTATTTTCTTGATGCTTTTCTTTTAAAATTTGTTCCTTTAAATCTTGTTGTCGTTTAGTTTCTGCTAATAATTCAGGGACTGGTTTTATGACCATGGTTTTTTCTTTAGAATGATCGTTCGGTTGAAATGGTAATTCATTTCGACGATTAGGAGAAAACACCGTTGTTAAGTCCTCATACATTTCCTCACAACTTTTATAACGTTGCATTGGATCTTTTGTCGTCGCTTTTAACACGACATTTTCTAATGATTGTGGAATCTCCGGATATCTTCTTCTTAACGACGGAATCGCTTCTTGAAAATGTTTTAAAGCGATTGAAACCGGACTATCCCCGTCAAATGGAACTTCTCCCATTAGCATTTCATATAGCACAATTCCTAAGGCATAAATGTCTGAACGAATAGTTGCCATACTTCCACGCGCTTGTTCCGGTGATAAATAGTGAACCGATCCAAGCAAGGTATTCGTTTGAGTCACTGAAGTTTCTGATAAAGCCACTGCAATACCAAAGTCTGTAATTTGAACATGATCATTATGATCAATCAAAATATTTTGAGATTTTATATCTCGATGAATAATTCGATGTTGATGGGCCACACTCATCGCTTCCAATAGTTGCTTCATAATGAAAACCGAACGTTGTGGGTCAATTCGTCCATAGTCACGAATAAATTCTTTTAAATCTTCTCCATCATTATATTCCATGACAATATATTGCTGACCTTCTTCTTCATCGATATCATATACGGCAACAATATTCGGATGACTTAATTGTGCTGCTGATAATGCTTCTCGTTTAAAACGTCGAATAGAGTCTTTGTTATTTAAAAAATCAAAGCGAAGGACTTTAACAGCAACTTCTCGATTTAAAATTAAATCTTCACCAAGATAAACATTACTCATTCCTCCACTGCCGATAAAATCGATAATTTTATATCGTCCACCTAGTTTATCGCCAATTGATATCATTTAAGTTCACCTCCATTCATGTTGATCCACAATTAATACCGTTATATTATCTCTACCTCCTGCTTCGTTGGCACTGTGCACTAATGCTTCAGTCCATTCATCAGATGAAGTATTTGCAAGAATGTGTTCGATTATTTGATCGTTTAACATATTGGTTAGACCATCACTACATAACAACAACCATTTAGCGTCATGTAAATCAATGGTCCATTCATCTACTTCTACATCTTTATCTAAGCCCATGGAGCGAGTAATATAATTTTTTTGTGGATGAACTTCGGCTTCTTCTTTTGTGATTTCACCGGTTCTCATTAGTTCATTAACATATGAATGGTCTTCAGTTAATTGATTCATGTGCTCATCTCGATACAAATATGCACGTGAATCACCTACATTTAAAATCAAGGCTTGTTGTCCAATAATAATCGCAACAACCATTGTCGTTCCCATTCGTTCATTTTCTAATTCTGTTTGTGCACGTTCATAAATAGTGTGATTCACATCTTTTACAATATTAATAATAAAAGATTTTGCTTCTTCAATTGTGTTAAATTGAGTTGGTTCAAATGCTTCTTTAAGGGATTTAACGACCAATTGACTTGCAACTTCTCCGGATTTTTCTCCTCCTACACCGTCACATACAACAGTCAAAAGTTGATTTTTTTGATTATATATATAACCTCCATTATCCTCATTGTTTGGTCGCCTTTTACCTACATCTGATTTGAAGTAAACACTCATACTACACCTCTACTGTTTTATTCTTTTATCATTTTAGCAATAAAGAAACCATCTGTTCCATAATGATGAGGAAGAATTTCTAAAAACCCTTCTTCTGTTAAAGATTTCGTCATATTTGTTTCTTTTATTGGAGCAATTTTAAATTGCGGATGGCGCTTGAGAAATGATGCTACTTGTTCTTGGTTTTCTTCGCGAGTTAAAGTACATGTTGAGTAGATTAACTCACCACCTGGTTGAAGTAAATCAACCATTTCATCTAAAATAGCTTGCTGAATCTTTGTTAATTCTTCAATCTGTTGATTAGATATATGATACCTAATATCTACTTTCCGTCGCATCAATCCTAAGCCACTACAAGGCGCATCAACAAGAATTGCATCAAATAATGAATCACCTTCACTCGCTTGTTGTAGCGCTGAAGATAAATATCGTGCATCACTATTTAATACGGTAACATTTGTTTGTTTTAAGTGATGAATATTTTCTTTAATGATTTCAATCTTGTTTTCATTTACTTCATTACTCCATACTTCACCCTGAGGTAAACGTTGACTAAGATGCGTTGTTTTCCCACCTGGCGCAGCACATGCATCTAAAACTTTTTCTGATCCATTAAAATTAAAGTGTTCAACCACTTGTTGACTCGATTCATCCTGAACAATTAACTTGCCTGCCTTAAAAGCATCACTTTGAAAAATTTTACCATCTAAGCTGATAATTCCTAAAGGTGAGACTTTACTTGCTTCAACCTGAAATCCAGCATTCAATAATTCATTTATTAAAGTCATACGATCTAAAGTTTGATCAGTTAATCTTAGTGATAATTTGGGATCCTTTTGAATACTTTCTAGTAACTGATGTGTTTCGTCTTTTCCCCACTGTTCAATAAATCGATTAATTACGGGCATAGGCATACTGTATTGTCTGACCCAATCTTTGTTACGATTCCGATAACTCATTCGTTGGATATCACTTGTTAACATCTGACGTAAAATTGCATTAATCAGCTTGGCTATACCAGGTGATCCCATTTTTTTAGCTGATTCAACGGCTTCATTGACAATCGCATGGTCAGGAATTTTGTCTAAAAATACACGTTGATATACTGCTAATTCTAACACTAACCATACCCAATTTTTTAATTGTTTACCGGTCGTCCAAGTTTTTAAAAGATCTCGTAATTCATAATGATGTTTCATTACTCCATAAACAAGTTGTTGCAATAAGCGTTCATCTGCATCTATTAATGCATATTTTTTTCTTAATTGCATCAATTCTTCGTTTGCTTTTTCATCGCCATATAAGCTGTTCAATAATAATTGAAGTGCTAAGTAACGAATATTGTATGTCTCGTTAGACACGATAATACACCTCTTTCTAACTGAACTATCTTTATATTACCATGCTTCAGGCATGAAAACATAATGGAATTTTTAAATGAATTGATCATTTACTTTTAAGGTTGTTCCATTTAAATACGTTTCAATTGGTAATTTACTTTTTCCTGACGGTTGAACTGTTTTTAAAAGAAGGATGCCATCACCTGTTTGAACATGCAACTCTTCTTTAGTTAAATAGACAATTTGCCCAGGCACTGATTCGTCAGTAATTCCTTGTTTATTAGGTGTATTTAATACTTCACTATCCCAGATTTTAAAACGTTGTCCTTCTAACGTTGTATATGTTCCAGGGAATGGATTGAAAGCACGAATATGACTCCAAATTTCTTCAGCAGATTGATTCCAATTAATTCTTTCCTGTTCTTTTGAAATATTTGGACTATATGTTGCCTGTTCTTCATTTTGTTCTTGAGGCTGTATTTTACCAGCAATTAAATCGTCAATAAATGGAATAAGTGTATCTTCAGCTAATCGACTCAAACGAGTAAATAAATGTCCGACATTATCACTGCGTTTAATAGGTAATATGTGTTGTCTCAAAATAGCCCCTGCATCCATTTTTCGAGCCATTCGCATATAGGTTAAACCTGTTTCGCTATCGTTGTTCCACAGTGCATAATGAACTGGTGCACCGCCACGATATTTCGGTAATAATGATGCATGTACATTGACTGCACCATGACGTGGTAAGTTTAATACAGTTGTTGTCAGAAATTGTCCGAATGCAGCAGTTACTATCAAATCTGCATCAAATTCTTTTAAATACGCCACACTTTCTTTTGAACCGATTTTTTCTGGCTGAAAAACAGGAAGATTTAATTCTAATGCCATTTCTTTAACTGGTGATGGCTTTAGTTCTTTCTTTCTTCCGACTTGACGATCAGGCTGTGTAACTACTAATACCACTTCATGATGACTTTCATGAATTTTTTTTAATAATGGACTTGAAAAAGCTGGTGTTCCCATAAATATAATTTTTGACATAGTATCATCTCCTTAAACAAATTGTTGGGGATTACGTTCAATATCGATAAACAATTTTTTTCTTGCATGTTTTTGTGATGAAAACGCAATTTCATCTAATATTTGATCTAGTCCACCTAATTCTTTATATTTCACTAAAATTTGATAATAATACACACGATTAATTCGTGCAACCGACTGAGGGGATGGTCCCAATACAATTGTTTGATTACCTTTGGCTTGTTCTATCATTTTTTTGATTCGGTATCCTTCTTTTAAAGCCATCGATTCATCCGGACAAGATATTGTTAATTTAGTCATATAATAGTATGGCGGATAATCTCCTTGATGACGTAAATGCATTTCACGTTTAAAAAATCCTTCATAATCTTGATTCTTAACGGTCTGAATAGTGTAATGGTCTGGATTATATGTTTGTATAATCACTTGTCCCGCTTTTTCACCTCGACCTGCTCGTCCACTAACTTGAGTTAATAGCTGATATGTTTGTTCGTATGCTCTAAAATCAGGTAAATTAAGTGACGTATCCGCATTAATGACACCTACTAAAGTAACGTTAGGATAATCTAATCCTTTAGCAATCATTTGTGTTCCTAACAAAATATCTGCTTCTCCAGCTTCAAACTGTTTTAATAAAGTTTCATGCTGTCCTTTTCGTCTCGTTGTATCTACATCCATTCGAATAGTTCGAGCTGATGGAAAGTATTGTTCAATTTCTTTTTCAATTTGTTGAGTACCTGCACCTACTGTTCTCATTTTTTTACTTTGACAACTAGGACAAGTTCTCTTGATTGGTGTTGTATGTCCACAATAGTGACACTTCATTGATTGGTCAGATGCATGTAATGTCAGAGAAATATCACAATTTGGACACATATCCACATAACCACATGTTCGGCATTGTACATAAGAAGAATACCCACGACGATTTAATAATAAAACAATTTGTTCTTGTTTATTCAATCGTGTTTCGATTGCTGTCTTTAATGCACGACTAAAATGACCAGAACTTGCCATTACTTCATTTCTCATATCAACCAGTTCAATTTTTGGTAATTGATAAGATGTAGGTCTTTTAGTCAGTTCTAAATAGTGATAAACCCCTTTTAAAGCACGCGCACGACTTTCTAAGCTAGGAGTAGCACTACCTAGAATCACAGGGCATTGATGGTACCTACTACGCCACAAAGCGATATCACGCGCATGATAGTGTGGATTGACAGATTGTTGGTAACTTGCTTCATGTTCCTCATCTAAAATGATAATCCCTATATCTTTTAATGGAGCAAAAATTGAAGAACGAGCTCCTACAACTACTTTGGCTTCACCACGGCTAATTTTACGCCATTCATCAAACCGTTCACCATTGCTTAAACCACTATGTAACACGGCCACTTCATTACCAAATCTTCTTTTAAAACGCTGTGTCATTTGTGGCGTTAAAGCTATTTCAGGTACTAACATAAGAGCTGTTTTATTTTGTTTTAGAACAATTTGAATCCATTGTAAATAGAGTTCCGTTTTACCACTACCTGTTACTCCATGTAATAAAAATGGTATTGATTGATTTGTATCTAGTGCTTTTTTTACGGGTAAAAAAGCTTTTTGTTGTTGCTCAGTCAATTGAAAAGGCTGTTCAATCTCACCATTATAGTGTTTGTAAGGATCCCGATATACTTCTTTTTCAAATAATGTAACCCATTCTTTTTCTGCAGCTTTTTTGATAACTGCCGTTGATAAATCATATGTTTTAATCAGATCAACTTGTGCCATCTCTTTTACGTGCTTAGACTGTACTATGTCTATTAATGCTTGAATTAGTCGTTTTTGAGCACGATATCTAGGAGCGAGTTCTTCTAGAATTTTTATATACGTATTAAAAGATTGTGTTGGTCGTATAAATAGTTGTTTTTTAATATGTTTTTGATCTTCTACTTTCGTAAATAATTTAACCCAACCCTCTTTATTTAAATCCAATAGTTGTTTTAAAGTACCATCTTTTTCTGCTTGTTTAAATGTTTTAGGTAAATTAAGTGCTTCGTCTAACGGATTTTGAGTCCAATCAAATATTTTCGTGTAGGTTGATTTTAATGCGTTAGGTAACATGGCCTCATAAACGTATGTTTTAAAAGTGAAGTAATGATTAGCCATCCATTCACCTAATTTTAGGAGTTCTTCACTCAACACGGGTTCATCATCTAATACCGAAGTAATTTCTCTAATTTTCCCAGAATATGCTGTTTCAATATTGATTGAAATCACAATCCCTTGGACTAAACGCGTACCAAAAGGAACAAATACGCGACTCCCCTTTTTTACTTGATTGGATAAATGAGTAGGAATGGCATAATAAAAAGGTCGATTAACTTGTGCATTTGGAATATCTACAATGATTTCAGCAATATTCATTTTCATCATCATTCTCCTCCTCTGCATTTAATCAGTAAAAAAAAAGAGTGAAACAGTGTTCACCTCTTTTGTTAATTATTATGTTTAAATTTCTTCCGGTTTTGTATCCGGACGAATATCGAGTTGACCCGCTGCTATTTCTTCAAGGGCTTTCCCAACATCTTTTACTGATTGATAATCATCTAACATTGGCATATTGTGACGCTGTAAATCATGTGCTCGTTTACTTGCAATTGTTACTAGTGAATATTTTGAGTCAATTTGATCAATTAAAGAATCAATGGATGGATATAACATAACATTTATCTCCTTTTTTATTCGTTGTCATTTATTTCTTTTAGTACACGTTTAATCTTTAAATGTTCACTTAAAATAATTGATTCAATTCGATGAACTGCATTATCAACTGTATCATTAACGACAACATAATCATAATGTTTCATTAATTCTAATTCTTCTTTTGCTTTATTCAAGCGTTCATCAATTAATTCAGGTTTTTCAGTTCCTCTTGATTCAATCCGCAATCTCAATTCATCTTGGTTAGGTGGTGATAAAAAGATAAAAATACCATCAGGCATTTTTTCTTTAACTTGTAACGCACCTTGTACTTCAATTTCTAAAAATACATCCTGGCCTTCATCTAACATTTGGTTGACATAATCTAACGGTGTGCCATAAAAATTACCTACATATTCTGCATACTCAAGTAATTTTCCTTGGTCAATCATTTGAATAAATTCTTCCCGTGATTTAAAGAAATAATCTATACCATCACGCTCTCCAGGACGCATTGGTCGAGTAGTTGCAGAGATTGAATAGCTAAACTGTTGGTTTTTTTTGAATATTGCTCCTCTAACTGTTCCTTTACCAACGCCTGATGGCCCGGATAAAACAATTAATAATCCACGTTTTGACATAAAAATAGCTACTCCTTCTCCCTGTTTTCATACTATTGTATCATAAATTCTAATTAAAAAATATAAAAAAAGCTAGGTAAACCTAGCTTTTTTTATATTATACACTCTTAAGTTGATAATTCAAAGAAATTCACTGACCCATATCTTTAACTTTCATAATGCGAATAATACTTGCTCGTTCATTTTCCTCGAGTTTCATTTCAATATAATGAATTGTTTCTTCTAACTGAGGAATCATACGATATTCAAGTGCATTAACGCGACGGCGTGTTTTTTCAATTTCATCTGCCATTAACTGACATGTTTTCTCAATTTCAGATAATTTAAGAAGTTCTTCCATAATTTCTTTCAAGTACACAACGGAATCATCCAACTCACTATTAGAGTTTAAATAACCGTATTGGAATTCATCTTGCACATTATCATCAATTTTAAAACGCATATCCGGAACGTTTACACTCATAATATTTTTTTGATTCAACGTTAGTTCAACACTTCTCGGTGGAATAGCAACTAATTCTTCAATAAATGCTTCATTCAAACTTGCTTTAGCTAAAACGAAGGATTGCATCCCTTTTAATAGCTTTTGTTCAACCGTTTGACGTAATTCATTATTTTGTCGAATTAAATCTATGAACTGACGCATTAATTCATCTTGCTTGTCTTTTAAAAGCTTATGGCCTCTAGTGGATACCTTTAAACGCGCTTTCAACTTTTGGAGTTCCATCCGGGTTGGTTTCACATTTAAACGTGCCAATTAAGCCTCACTCCGTTTCTGTTTGACCAAGATACTCGTCAATCATTTCGTCTTTAATACGTTTCAATTCTGTACGCGGAAGAATTCGTAATAATTCCCATCCTAAATCAAGTGATTCAAAAATTGTACGGTTCGTATAGAATCCTTGATTAATATATTCTTTTTCAAAACGATCAGTAAATTCTACATATTTTTTATCTGTTTCTGTTAACGCAGATTCACCTAAAACGACTGCAAGTTCTTTTGCTTGTTTACCAGTTGCATACGCTGCAAATAATTGGTTCATTGTTGCTGCGTGATCTTTACGTGTTTTTCCTTCACCTGAACCTTTATCTTTCAAACGTGATAAACTTGGCAATACATTAATTGGAGGTTTAATTCCTTGATTGTTTAAGTTTTGATCAAGGATAATTTGTCCTTCAGTAATATATCCCGTTAAGTCAGGAATTGGGTGAGTAATATCATCTTCAGGCATTGATAAGATTGGAATTTGTGTAACTGATCCCTCACGACCTACTAAACGTCCTGCACGTTCATAAATAGTTGATAAGTTTGTGTATAAGTATCCTGGATAACCACGACGTCCTGGAACCTCACGACGAGCTGCTGAAATTTCACGTAAAGCTTCACAATAGTTTGTCATGTCTGTCATAATAACCAATACGTGCATGCCTTTTTCAAACGCTAAATACTCAGCTGTAGTTAAAGCAATTTTAGGAGTTGCAATACGTTCAATAGCCGGATCGTTCGCTAAGTTAATGAACATTACTGAACGATCAATCGCACCTGTTTTTTTGAAATCTTGCATAAAGTATTCTGCTTCATCAAATGTAATACCCATAGCAGCAAAAACTACGGCAAATTTTTCATCAGAATTTAAAACAGTCGCTTGACGAGCAATTTGAGATGCTAACTCTTTATGAGGTAAACCACTTCCTGAAAACACTGGTAATTTTTGTCCACGAACTAAAGTATTTAAATGGTCAATCGCTGAAATACCTGTTTGAATAAACTCATCTGGATAGTCACGAGAAACTGGGTTAATCGCTTGTCCATTAACATCTAAGTTATCTTCTGGAATAATTGCTGGACCATCATCAATAATATTACCCATACCATCAAAAATACGTCCAACCATGTCTTCAGAAACATCAAGTGATAACGGTTTTCCACGGAAACGAACTTTTGTATCGCGTAAGTTAATTCCACTTGGTCCCTCGAAAATTTGCACCATTGCTTTGTCATTTTCAACTTCTAAAACTTGACCATGACGCATTGTGCCATCTTGTAATTCAATTTCAACCAATTCATCAAACTTAACGCCTTCAACTTGTTCAACCATCATCAAAGGGCCGACAACTTCAGTAACTGTACGATACTCTTTAAGCATGATGTGTCATTCCCCCTTTTTGAATTGTTTGTTTAATATCTGCTGTTACTTGTTCAAATAATTTATCGATTTCTTCCATCTTGTCTTCACTTATAAATTTTGAACGAGCAATACGGTCACGAACAACTGTTGTACCTTCCATAATTTCATCATAGTAAGTACCCACTTTCATCGCTTCACGCGCTTCCGTTTCAAAATGTAAGATAAGATTAAGCATTTTCGCTTGTTTTTCACGACTTGAGAATGTATCTACATCGTCAAAAGCATTTTGTTGCAAGAAGTCTTCACGTAACATACGTGCAATAACCATTGTTAAGCGGTCACGTTCTGATAAACTTTCAAGACCAACTAAACGTACAATCTCTTCTAAACTTGATTCTTCTTGTAATATAGCCATTGCGTGACGTACTGATTCAGCTAATCCATCTTCAACTTCATTGTTAATCCATTCGCCTACTTCGTCATTATATAGAGAATAACTTGTCAACCAGTTCATTGATGGGAAGTGACGTTTTTGACTAAGTGTTGAATCTAGAGCCCAGAATACTTTTACAACACGTAATGTATTTTGAGTAACAGGTTCTGAAATATCCCCACCTGGAGGAGAAACGGCTCCAATAGCTGTAACACTTCCTTCACGACCATCTTGACCATTAGTAATTACTCGACCTGCACGTTCATAGTATTGAGCAATACGGCTACCCAAGTAAGCAGGATATCCTTCATCCCCAGGCATTTCTTCTAGACGACCAGACATTTCACGAAGCGCTTCTGCCCAACGACTAGTAGAATCCGCCATAATCGCAACACTATAACCCATATCACGGAAATATTCAGCAATTGTAATACCTGTATAGATTGATGCTTCACGAGCAGCAACAGGCATATTAGAAGTATTAGCAATTAATACTGTACGTTCCATAATTGATTCACCAGTATTAGGATCAATTAACTCAGGGAATTCGTTCAGTACGTCTGTCATTTCATTACCACGTTCGCCACAACCAACGTATACAACGATATCCACATCTGCCCATTTAGCAATTTGATGCTGAACAACTGTTTTACCAGCACCAAAAGGACCAGGAACAGCTGCAGCTCCACCTTTTGTAACCGGGAAGAATGTATCAATAACACGTTGCCCTGTTAACATTGGCACATTAGCATTTAACTTACGTTGGAAAGGACGACCTTGACGAACTGGCCATTTTTGTAATAATGTTCCTTTAAATTCACGGTCAAGCTCTTTATCGTAAACAACATAAACAACATCATCTACAATATAGTCACCCGCTTCAATTGATGTAATTTCACCCTTAATACCATTAGGTACCATAATTCGATGTTCTACTACTTTTGTTTCTGGAACTACCCCAACGATATCTCCAGCTTCAACATAGTCACCAACTGATTTACGTGGTTCAAATGTCCATTTTTTATCACGTGGAAGTGGATCAACGTGTACCCCACGTTGTAAGAAATCTGATTCTGTTTCATTTTTAAACGTATCTAATGGACGTTGAATTCCATCAAACATTTGTGACATGATTCCAGGACCTAATTCGACTGATAAAGCCTCACCTGTTGTATAAACAGGTTCGTTTGGTCCTACACCACTTGTTTCTTCATAAACCTGAATAGAAGCTACATCACCACGCATTTCGATGATTTCTCCAATCAAGCCTAGATCCCCTACGCGACAAATATCTTGGATATTAGCATCCGCCATACCTTCGGCAGTCACAAGTGGTCCTGAAACTTTAATTATTCTACCTTTTTTCAAAAAACTTCCTCCTAACCGGCTAGCTATAAGATATTTTGACCAACAGCTTTTTCAACATTTGCTTGTATACGATCTAAACCAATATTTAGACTACCTGAATGATTCGGTATTAAAATGATGGCTGGACTTACAACTGCATCATAACGATCAATTGTTTCAGGAATTTCTTTAGCTAGTTGTTCTGTCAAATAAATAATTCCAACGTTTTCAAGAGCTAGTGAATCAATTAAGCGTCTTGCTTCGCTCGATGCATTCGTTGGATACACATCGAAGCCTAAAATTTTAAATGGCAACACGGAATCCTTATCGCCAATTACTGCAATTTTATGCGACATAAATCGGATGCATCCTTTCTCTAATTTGATCAACACTAAACCCATTATTTTTACCTACTAAAATTAAGCGTAAGTTTTTTACTTCCATTTCTAAAGCAAAAAGATAAGCTAAGACAGGCATTGGACCAAATCCTTCAAAAACTGCCGTTTCTAAAAAGCTATGTAGTACGCGATCATTTAGTAGCTCTAATTTAACGGGATCATACTCACTTGTATCCCCAGAAAAAATAGACGCTAAGTGGTCTTTATATTCTTTATGTTCAAATAATTTAATCGCATCAGCAACATCCCCAGTATCTGATTCATTCACTAAATCTGTTTTAGTAATCGTTCCTGAACTAGATAATACCGTCATCATAAAACTACGAGACTGTTCTTGGCGACGACTGCGCAATAGTGTATTCATATTTTCCAAATCAATTAATGTATCGATTAAGAATGTAAAGCGTTCATCATTCAATTCTTCTGATAATTTGCGAAGATGTTTGAAGTAATAAGTATCCATAAATACATCAGCAGTTTGAACACGATGATACGTTTCATAATCTTCAATCGCTCCAACAACCCCTTCAACCATTACAGCTGGCAAATGTTCAGATTGACCAGTCTGTACTAAGTTTTGAAGAGATTTTTTCTTAAAGCTTCCGATTGGAATAATTAAATGCGATAAATTTTGTTTTGTAAAGCGAGCCTTCAATAACACTTTTAAGTTATGGTATGTATAACGTAAAGCAAAAATATTAATTACCCGTTGATCTGATACTTCATCAAATAAACGTTGATAACCAGCCGCTAATTCATTGGTTAATACGGCTTCAAAATTTTTACTTTCTTCTAGTTCATCAACATCGAAGGCGTAACGAGTTTTTTTCAATTGAACTAATGCTTCACGCAAACCATCTGCTTGAAGTAATGATTCAAAATCTGCTCGATCTAAAAGTTCGTTTTCTAAAACACGAACAGTTGTATTTACACTGTTATAAGCTTGATCAGTCACTCATGAGCCTCCTTACTTTTGAAATACCTCACGTGCAAGTGTTGTACCGAAATCCTTTTGCATATCTTTAATAAGATCACGGTATAGATAATTGTAGTTAACAATTTCATCTCGAATAATGAAACCTGCTTCATTAGGAAGCGTCTCTTCACTCAATTGAAGGTTAGGCAATTGTGCAACCAATTGTTCTTTTTCTTCATGATTTAATCGTTCACTTGTTAAACGTCCTAATACTAGTTGGTAGTTTTTTTCTGGTAAAGATTCAACAACATCTTTTAAAAATTGCTTAACTGTTTCAAAAGACCAGTTTGTCATTGCTTCATAAGCACCATCAAATACCCCATCTAAAAGTGATTGTTTATGTCTAAGTAAATCTTTTGAACGATCATTGTCTAGACGTTGTTTCATTCGTTCAATATAAACTTGTTGGTTTTGACGAATTGTTTGTTGTTCGTCCATTGCATTTTTAGCAATTTTTTCTTTTTCATGTGTTAAGTGTTGCATGATTTCTTTTTGTTTTAGTTCAAAATGACTTTTCGCTTCAGCAGTAGCTGAGGATAAGACAGATTCTTTTAGCGTACTTAACTCTTTCATAATAGTTCTATCCTCCTTTTTAGTTTGAACTTCTTAATGGTCCAATTATTTTTGAAGAAGAAGGATAAAGCTTGTAACGAATCCTAAGATTGCGTAAGTTTCTACCATGGCTGAAAGAATAACACCTTTCATTGTGTGTTCTGGTTTTTTAGCTAAAACTTGAATACCTGTAGCAGCAACGCGACCTTGAGCTGGTCCTGAAGTGAAACCTGAGAATGCTACTGGTAATCCTGCCATTAAAATATACATACCATCTGCTAAAGACATATCAGCTGACATTGAGAAGAAGATCATAAAGAATCCAATAACGAATCCGTATAAACCTTGAGTAGCTGGAAGTAATTGTAGAATTAAAGCTTGACCAAATTTTTCTGGTTGTTCTTTCATAAGAGCAGCAGCTGCCTCACCAGTCATACCTACACCTTTTGAAGATCCAATACCTGAGAAAATAACTGCAATAGCTACTCCCATAACTGCCATGAAAGGTCCACCGTTTTCAATAAAAAATCCTGTTAATGTTTGCATAAATTTTTCCTCCAAATTTTAAATTATTTATTTTTATTTATTTTGTTTTAGTCGAATATCTTTTTCGTACATTTTTAATGGTTTAAATGCACGACCGCCACCTTCGTAAAATTTACTAAAGAACTCTACAAATTGTAGACGGATATCATGTACATAAGCTGATAGATAAGTTAAGAAAATATTTAAACTATGCAGCATAATAAATAATAAAATACCAAATGTAAGTCTGAATGGTAATGGTAACAGCATAATAATTGAGTTAAAAGCTGTTGCTATACTTGCACCTGATACAGATAACGCCATTAAACGCGTGTAACTAACCAAGTCACTTACATATCCACTAATGCCGTAAAGGTTATATAATCCTGAAGCAAAACCAATTGCTCGATTTTTATTTCCCATTACACTAGCTAGAACAATTAATATGGCAGAAATTAGAGCTGTATATTTACCCACACTTGAAATTAAATCTGAGTTTAATAGTGCAGCACCAACTCCCCAAACTCCAAGACCAGATAATAACCCAATCCAACCTAAAGCATCACTCACTAAACCTGTGTAATCTTTTGCTTTAACTTTTAGATGAGTGGCAATCAATAATCCAAAGAATATTTGAATGACACCTAATCCAACAGAAATCATCAAGATTGTATTAACATCAGTATCTGTAGCAAGTAAACGGCCTGGCATTACAAATCCAAAGAACGAACCAAATATTACGCCCCATATCATAGTAGGATAACTTAAAATATGGAATAATTTTATATTTTTACGTAAGCTTGGTTTTAAATGGAACACCTTTAAAGCAAATAGTGTTGCTAGGAATAATAATAAACCGTACCCAAAATCGGCAGCCATCATTCCAAAGAACACACAATAGAATGGTGCTAATAATGGAGTTGGATCTAATTCATTATACTTAGGAAGTGCATACATTTCTGTAAATACTTCGAAAGGTTCAAAGAATGAATTATTTTTAAGTACTATTGGCACATCGTTTACTTCTTCTTCCTGTACATTTCTACTTACAATAACGTATTCATTTGAATTGAAATGACGTTCAAGTTGTTCCTTAACACGATTGAATTCATCTGCTTCTAACCATCCTTCAGTAGCAAATAAATGTTTCGTATCTTTCATCAAGGATTTTACACCTTCACGTTGAAGGATATTATAATAATAAGATTCAGCTAAAATTAATGAATGCTTAATCCCTTCAGAATTTTTCAACTCATTTTCAATTGTTTCACGCTCTTTATTAATCGTTTCACGTTCTTTTAGAACTTCTTCTAACCGATGTTTAGGTGAAACTTTAAATGGGTATTGGAATGATGAAAAATGTGCTTCACGCATCACTTTTTGAACTTCACCTTCTTGTTCTGTTTCAAATAGTAGAACTAATCCAATGTCATCTTTGTCTTGGAACACTTCATAGGCGTAAACAAATGGCGATTCATCAAACATTTGAATAAAACGATTATCTGCACTTTGAGGTATTGTTCCTAAAAAATAACTCATATGAGACATTTGTTTTAAATCATTAGGATGGAAATTTAAATTTTGCCAGCGTCGAGCAGTTTCTTCGTATTGATTTAACTCAGAATTTCTTCCTTCGATTTCTTGTAATCTTTGTCGTTTTTGAGCTATCAATTGTAGATTTTTTTCGACTAGCTGTTCATCAACATTTTGTTCTAACTCATCTAAAGTCATTTCAAGTGGCTTTTTGCGCATATTTTTTATCATGCTTAGCTGAGGTAGATATTGATTGATAAATTGAAGTTGATCTTGTACTCGTTCGAATTGCGTTTCTAAATCGCGATAACGTTTATTGTCGTAATTAACCGAAAAAATCGATGAATCACTTTCTAGATCCTCTTGATTAAGGTTATAAACTTCAAAATTTTCAAGCGACTGAATTAATCGCAACATTTCATCTTTATGATGATTATTGGCAACGAGCGTCAACTTTTTCATTTTAGCTATTGCCATAGCGTTTCATAACCTCCTTTATGGTTAATTCAATCAAATGGTCTCGTTCAGAATCAAATTCTGCAGTAAATCGTTCTTTATCTAGCTGCAAAGAATCATCTAAGACTTTTTTATATTGATTGAGCTTTTCTTCAGCTTCTTTATTACTTTCGTCTTTAAAAAGCTGAATGGAGTTTTTAGTTTCTTCAACTAATCGATTGATCTCTTCTTCTGTTTCTGTTTTTAACTGAGCAATTTTAGATTGATAATTAGATTCAATTTTTTTTGCTTCTTGTTCAATTAACATTACAGAATCCAATATAGAATTTGTCACACGTACACCTCCATCGTTTCAAATTAAAAATCACAATTACAATAATTGTGACTAACATACTCATTATATAGCCAAAAGCGTTTTCTTTCAAACGAAAGTGCGTTCACATTACTCAAATCATTCAGTTTTACAAAAGAATATATATAGGAAGAAACACATCTTTTTTTTGATAATTTTTTTGAATTTTGGGAATATTTTATTAATAATTTCACATTGTAATCATCTTTTTTTTAAATTTTTAGATTAAAATGTTTTTTTCGCTTGCAAAAGAGAACGAACGTTCGTATAATGTGTATACAAACACTTGTTCGGAGGAGATAGAAATGGAACAATTACAATTATCCCATGTACATTATAATGAGTCACTTGAAGAACTAATTTTGCCGATTGAACAAGTGATTAAAGATTTAAAACAAGCTTTTCAATTTCAACTACCTACACACCTTATTTGTGATTTCAAAGATCAGGATGGCTTCGTTTATCAAGCTAAAATACGCGCTAGAATCCTACATTTAGATATGAGTAAAGAAACAGTCATCGTTGAGGATTTAGATACGAGAGTTCAATATTTCTTTAATATTGAAGAAATACTATCGACAGATTTATACATAAAACCTACTTTTGTATAAATCGTTTGATGTTTTATTAAAAGACGAAAAACTAGCACATTTGATTTCTTTTTATCGAAAATCAAATGTGCTAGTTTTTTATAATATAGGTGAAAACAATCTAGCAAAAGATTGTTTAAACTTTTTATAATACGACTGTTGTTCAAAATAATATTGATCAGCAATTTCTGAATAACGACAATCATTTATAAACATATCTGATAATTGTTTAACAAACGATTTATTATAAATAAATGCATTAATTTCAAAATTCAATTTAAAACTTCTTACATCAAAATTCGCCGTACCAATCGTACCCACTTCACCATCGACAATTAACATTTTCGAATGGATAAAGCCATTCTCATAAGTATATATTGTTGCACCTTCAGCTTCTAAACGTTTCGCGTAATATTCAGTAGCTCGATAAACAATCGGATGATCGGGTTTACAAGGAATCATAATGCGTACATCCACACCTGAATTTATCGCAATTTTTAATGCCTCAAAAATACTTTCATCTGGAATGAAATATGGTGTTTGAATATAAATATATTTTCTTGCAATACCAATCATTTTTAAAAAGCCCATTTTGATTTGTTGCTCAGAATCTGGCCCACTAGTCACTATTTGCATTGTAATATTTCCTCTATCATCTTGTAATGGGAAATATCTTTTGTCATAATCTCTTTGCCACTCTTTTGTAACCACAGCATTCCAATCAACAAAAAAACGACTTTGCAAACTAATAACTGCATTACCTGTAATACGCATATGGGTATCTCGCCAATATCCTAACTTACCTTTTCCTAAATACTCATCTCCAATATTGAAACCACCTAAATAACCAATTTTACCATCAATAATTGCAATTTTCCGGTGATTTCGATGGTTAACACGAAAATTAATATATCGAATTGGAGAACCAAAAAACGGCTTAGTTGCTCCACCTGCTTCTTCTAATTTACGGAATGATTTTCTTTTTGTTTTGTTTGATCCCCAAGCGTCATAAAGTACTAATACTTCTACACCCTCTTGCGCTTTCTCTACTAGTAAATCTAATATTTTTTGACCTAAATGATCATCTCTAAAAATATAGTAAAGTAAATGAATATGGTCTGTCGCTTCTTCAATATCTTTTATTAAGGATTCAAATTTTTCTTTTCCATCTGTATAGATAGAAATATCATTATTTAAAGTAACAACCGATTCATCATTATATAAAAAGAGTGTCGCTAAATCTTGTAAATATGAATTGTTATGAAAATAAGATTTCATCAAGTCGTCAGACATCAATTGACGTTGAGCATCTATTAATTCTTGCAATCCCATTTTTTTTTGAGAACGTAATTTTTGAAGTCGCGACTGTCTTAACTTTCTTCCAAAGAAAAAGTACAGTATTAGCCCAACACCTGGTATAAAAGTTAAAACTAATAACCACGCCCAGGTTGCTGCTATATCCCTTTCTTCACTAAAGACAGTCACAACCGAAATTAAAATATTAATTACCATAAGAATGGAAAAAATATTTTGAAGGGTTATCCACATAATCTCACCTAATCACCTTTATTTGATTTCATTCATTTTAATCATTTAGTAAATGTGATTTTTCACGACGAGTTAAATGAATTGTATATTTTGGAATAAATACATTAGTTGCCGTTTTTAACATGACAACAAAAATTAAAGAAGCAATTAACCATGTTGCTAATCCCAATACCGCTAATTCATTCCAGTTTAATGGGACTAATCCATATAATTCACGAATAATAGGTGTACTACTTTCTACATATAAACTAATGCCTAGTAGAACTGTAAACGCTAATGTTCCTATAAACGATCCCGTTACAATATTTAACATAGTCGATGTTAGCTTACGATTAAACGCTGTACGAATCGTAAATTTAGAGAAAAATCCAGCGAATCCTACTGTTGCAAATGGAAAGACACTTGTTAAAAGCGCTAATACGACATGATCCATCGCCACACCTTTAATTAATGCAGTAGTAAATCCAATAATTGCACCTGTCAATATGCTGATTGCTAACCCTCTCCGGAATGCATACCATAAAAGAGGAATAATCATCCAAAAAACACCAAATATTGGTGACAATGGCGGGATAAAACTTAAAACTAAACATAAAATAAATGTAATAACCCATTCCATTACTAACTCTGTTGCTTTCGACATTTTGTCACTCCTTTATTTTTTGTCACGATTTTGTCTTCGATAATTACTTGCTTCCATAATTACAGGAAGAACTACTGGACGACGACGAGTTTGTTCAAATAAATAACGCGATAAAGTTTCTCTAATTTTTTGTTTAAGCTCGCCCCAGTCAAAATCTGGCCCGGCTAAATAAGTTTCAACAACTTCTTTTACTAAGTTTTGACTTTCTTTCAGCATATCGCCACTAGCTTTCATGAAAACAAAACCTCGTGACATTACACGCGGTCCAGTTAAAATAACTTTGTCTCTTCGAGAAATTGTCAAGACCGCTACAAATATGCCATCCTCGGATAAAATACGACGATCTTTTAAGACAATATTGCCAATATCACCTACACCTGAACCATCAACTAATACATTACCTGCTGTCACTTCTCCGGATATTCTCATTTTGCCATCAACAAAAGATATAATATCCCCATTTGTGGCAACATAAGTATTACGTACAGGGATACCAACTTCCTTAGATAAGTTGGTTTGAGCTAATAATTTATTGAAATCACCTAGTACTGGAATAATGTAAGTAGGCTTCAACAAGTTCATTAATAATTTCAAATCATTTGGAGTAGCATGTCCACTCTGTTTAATGTGACTAGGTAGAGCGGCAACTTCTGCTTCAGCCTGATAAATTAAATCTTTTGTTTGTGCTAGTACTGTTTCCATTGCTATATTTGGAGTAGTTGCAAAATATACATAATCACCTTGTTTTAAAGTAACATCTTTATGTCGACCTTTAGCCATTTGTTGAAGTGCATGCGTAGGTTCTCCCATTGCACCCGTTTCTAAAATTAACACTTCATTATCTGGTAATTTTTCTATTTCTTTTTTATCTACAATTAAATCTTTATCAGGAAGAGTTAATCGATCCATTTTTAATGCTGTATCAATAATACGTTCTAATTTGCGACCAGTTAAGTATACTTTACGTCGTGTTTCGTGCGCTGCTTCTAATATTTGTTGTAGTCGATGAATATTGCTTGCTATGCTAGCAACAATTACACGTCCCGGTGCATTTAAAAAGATATTTACAATTTCATCTCTTATCAAATATTCAGTTGAATTTTCAACAGGTGATTCAGCTTCTCTTGAATCAGCAAGTAGCGCCAAGACACCTTGTTCACCTACATCTGTTAAACGTCCAAAATCTGTTTGGTACATTGGTTTTGCAGATTGATCAAATTTAAAGTCTCCAGTATATAC
The DNA here is from genome assembly GCF_000526675.1 of Atopobacter phocae ATCC BAA-285. Taxonomy (GTDB): domain Bacteria; phylum Bacillota; class Bacilli; order Lactobacillales; family Aerococcaceae; genus Atopobacter; species Atopobacter phocae. The sequence continues at coordinate 63,179 of NZ_JAGN01000001.1, read as the reverse complement.
AATTGAACCAGCCTGAGTAGTAAGAACAATTGCAACTGCATCCGGAATGGAATGAGTCATTCGAATAAAACTAATTTGGACACCATTGTCAAAAGCAATTTCTGTTTCTGAATCAACCACATGGTAATTGTTAAATTTAACATCGACACTTGCTTCTTCTGCGTAAATTTTAGCAAGTTCAATTGTTAAATCTGTTCCAAATACAGGTACTTGAATTTTTTCTAATAAGTAAGGTAAAGCTCCAACCGCATCTGCATGACCATGCGTTAAGAAGATTCCCTCAATTCGATCTTTATTTTCTTCTAAATAAGTGAAATCTGGAATAACAACGTCGATTCCTAATAAATCATTGTCTGGATACATTAGACCGCAATCAAGCACAAAAATAGCGTCATCTACTTCTACGATAAAACAACTTTTTCCAGCTTCACGTACCCCACCTAAGGGAATAATTTTTATATCTGGCATTTTTTTCGCTCCTTTTTTATTTTTAACCAATGATAAACTAACCATTCAAAACGTATTTCTTGTATTTAACATTTTAAATTTTTCATTTTAACTTACACACTTTAATAATAATTAAAATATATCAAATGGCCTCTTTCTAGATTTGTAGAATCTCTTACCAATTATAACATATGCACACAAAAAAAGAACGAACAAGTATACCTTGCCGTTCTTTTTTATGAATTAACCTATTATTTACTCTGTTATTAAAACTTTATGTGATAAATTAATACGTCCACGGTCATCGATTTCAACCACTTTAACTTTTAATTTATCACCTAATTTTAAAACGTCTTCTACTTTTTCAATACGATCTTTTGAAATTTGAGAAATATGAACAAGACCTTCTTTTCCAGAAGCAATTTCAACAAAAGCACCAAATCGTTCAATGCGTTTAATCGTTCCTTCGTAAACGTCGCCAACTTCAATGACACGGGTCAAGTCTTCAATAATGTCACGTGCACGTTTAATCATATCTTGATCATTTGAAGCAATAGAAACATTACCATCTTGATCAATATCGATTTTTACGCCTGTTTCTTCAATAATTTTGTTAATTGTTTCTCCACCTCTACCGATTACTACTTTTATCATGTCTGGGTGAATACTAATCAATTCAATTTTTGGAGCGTAAGGACTAAGTTCTGGACGTGGTTCACTAATTGTAGCGACTAAGTTTTCTAAGATTTCTAAACGTGCTTTTTTAGCTTGAGTTAAAGCTTCTTCTAAAATTTGTGGTGTGATTCCTTGAATTTTAATATCCATTTGGAGTGCAGTAATTCCTGCATTAGTTCCCGCAACTTTAAAGTCCATGTCTCCCAAATGATCTTCTAATCCTTGGATATCAGTTAAAATGGTATAATCTTTTCCACTCATCACTAATCCCATGGCAATACCTGCGACAGGCGCTTTAATAGGTACTCCTGCATCCATTAAAGCTAATGTACTAGCACAAATACTTGCTTGACTTGATGAACCGTTTGACTCTAGTACTTCAGAAACAAGTCGAATCGTATAAGGGAATTCTTCTGGCGTTGGAATCACTTCTTTAAGTGCTCGCTCGCCTAAAGCTCCGTGACCAATTTCACGACGACCTGGCCCAAATGAACGGCCTGTTGAGCCAACTGAGAATTGTGGGAAATTATAATGATGAATGAATCGTTTACCTTCTTCGTGCCCTAACCCATCAATTACTTGGTATTCTCCTAAAGGCGCTAATGTAGCTGCTGTTAATGCTTGAGTTTGGCCACGTGTAAATAGTCCTGAACCATGCGCACGTGGTAAAAGCGCTACTTCTGACTCTAGTGGACGAATTTCATCAATTTGTCGGCCATCTGGTCTAATTTTATCAATTGTAATTAATCGACGAACTAATTCTTTTTCTAATTCTTCAATTAATTGTCCCACTTCTTTTAGATAAGTCGCTTTTTCTTCTGAAGAAAATTCATCGTTTTCATTTAATTTTTCTTCGTATTCTTTTAAAGCTAGTTCTTTTACAGCGGACATATTCTCTTCACGTTCTAATTTTTCATGCGTTTGTATAGCAGTCAACATGGCTTGCTCGTACTGATTAAAAATTTCTGCTTTTAACGTTTCATCAAAAGTAACTAATTCAACATCCATTTTTTCTTGACCAATTTCTGCAATGATTTTTTCTTGGAAATCACACAATTTTTGAATTTCCGCATGTCCAAATAATAAAGCAGCTAACATATCTTCTTCACTAGCTTCACTCGCTGAGCTTTCAACCATATTAATCGCTTGTTTTGAACCTGCAACTGTTAATTCAATGTCACTCGCTTCAGATTGTTCGACAGTTGGATTTAATACCCATTCACCATTAACACGGCCGACATTAACTCCTGCGATTGGCCCATGGAAAGGAATATCAGAAATACCTAATGCTAAACTTGAACCAAGCATTGCAGCCATCTCTGGTGTACAATCAGGATCTACAGACATTACCGTATTTGTAATTTGAACTTCATTGACAAATCCTTCATCAAACATTGGACGAATTGGTCGGTCGATTAAACGAGAAGTCAAAGTCGCATGCTCACTTGGACGTCCTTCTCTTTTAATAAAACCGCCTGGAATTTTACCTGCAGCATACATTTTTTCATTATAGTTTACTGTTAACGGAAAAAATCCTGCGTTTGACGGTTCTTTCCCACCAACTACCGCTGTTAAAACAACTGTATCACCATAACGCACTAATACTGCTCCTGATGCTTGTTTTGCTAGTTGACCCATTTCTACTTGTAGTAAACGGCCACCCCATTCATATGTATAAACGTGTTTCTCACTCATTCTATTTTAACCCCTTTCGGTCACTCGGCTACTAAACAAAAGCCAATTTTTATTCATCGATCACGACTCCTAATTCAATCATTTATAATTAAAAATTCGCTTTTATTTAGTAAGCCAACTTGTGACTCTTCGATTGATACTAAAAAAATAAAGCGAGGCCATTCACTGGTCTCGCTTTTTACTACTTGATTAACGACGTAATCCAAGACGTTTCACGAGCTCGCGATAACGTTGCACATCGTTGTTACGTAAATAAGCTAATAAATTACGACGATGTCCGATTTTTTTCATTAAACCACGGTAAGAATGGAAATCTTTCTTGTGTGTTTTAATGTGATCGTTCAATGCGTTGATATCAGCAGTAAGAACAGCAACTTGAACTTCTGGAGAACCTGTATCTCCTTCATGAATTGCGTATTCCTTGATGATTTCATTTTTACGTTCTTGTGTAATTGCCATAGTTGGCCACCTCTCTTTCATTTTATCGCCAAATACACAGTCTGTCGTTGGTGAATCGAACAGCCACGTATTGGTTCTTGTATGTGTAACATACTCCTATATTATACAGGAGACATTTTTAAACTTCAAGATAGGAATGCATGTTTCTTTAAACATTCCTCTATAAAAAGCTTACAATCGATAAGTCGCTCGAAGCTCTAGAATAATATCTCTTAAATCTGCAGCTTTCTCGAAGTCAAGAGCCTTAGCAGCTTGCCGCATATCTAATTCTAAAAATTCAAAAGCTTCTCGACGCTGAGATGGACTCATGCGATCATATTGTTCTTTCAATGAAATTGGTTCGTCCGTTTCAATATCGGTTGCAACTTTTGAAATTGAAATTAAGTCTCTTATCTCTTTTTGTATTGTTTTTGGCGTAATTCCATGGTCTTCATTATAAGCGATTTGAATTCCGCGACGTCGATTTGTCTCATCAATTGCTCGCTGCATTGAATCAGTTATTCGATCAGCATACATAATCACACGACCACCACTATTCCGCGCGGCACGTCCAATCGTCTGAACAAGTGATCGTTCACTTCTTAAAAACCCTTCTTTATCAGCATCTAAAATAGCAACCAGTGACACCTCTGGCACATCTATTCCCTCACGTAACAAGTTGATACCGACTAATACGTCAAATTCTCCTAAACGCAAATTACGAATAATTTCTGTCCGTTCCAGTGTTTTAATATCACTATGTAAATATTTGACTTTTATTCCAGCCTCAGTTAAATAGTCTGTTAAATCTTCAGACATTTTTTTCGTTAAAGTAGTAATAAATACACGTTCATTCTTTTCAACACGTTTATTTATCTCGCTAATTAAATCATCTATTTGTCCTTCAATTGGACGAACTTCAACGATCGGATCGAGTAACCCTGTTGGTCGAATAATTTGTTCAACATATCCGTCTGTTCGCTCTAGTTCATAAGGCCCTGGTGTTGCAGAAATATAGAGAATTTGTGGAACACGTTCTTCAAATTCTTTTAAAGTTAGTGGGCGATTATCTAAAGCACTCGGTAACCGAAATCCATAGTTGACAAGTTGTTCTTTCCGCGCTTTGTCGCCATTATACATTCCACGTACTTGTGACATTGTAATATGTGATTCATCGATAACAAATAAAGCATCATCTGGAAAGAAATCTAATAATGTATAAGGTGCTTCTCCTGGTTTACGTCCATCCATGTGTCGTGAATAATTTTCGATTCCATTTGCATAACCCATCTCTAATAGCATCTCAATGTCATAATTTGTTCGTTGTTCTAAACGTTGAGCCTCTAACAATTTATTTTCACTTCGTAACTCTGCTAATCGATCAACTAATTCAGCTTGAATTGATTTTACAGCTCGTTGAATTTGGTCATCATTAGCCACAAAGTGAGTAGCTGGAAATAGCGCAACAAATTCAACATCTTTAAGAATCTCACCTGTTAACACATCAATTTCTCGAATGCGTTCAATTTCATCGCCAAAAAATTCAATACGAACAGCCGAAGCATCCCTTGACGCTTGAAACACTTCTATCATATCTCCTCTTACTCGAAAAGTTCCCCGTTTAAAATCAATATCATTTCGTTCAAATTGCATATCGATTAATCGCATCAATACATCATCTCGTCCAATTTCTTGTCCTTCTCTTAAAGATAATACGTGATCTTGATAGTCTTTAGGATTAACGAGGCCGTATATACATGAAACTGAAGACACAACAATAACATCTCGACGTTCCAACAAAGCACTAGTTGCACTATGTCTTAATTTATCAATTTCATCATTGACTGAGGCATCTTTCTCAATATATGTATCAGAACTCGGTACATATGCCTCCGGTTGATAGTAATCATAGTAAGACACAAAATATTCTACCGCATTGTTCGGAAAGAATTCTTTTAATTCTCCATATAATTGACCTGCTAATGTTTTATTATGTGCTAAAACTAAAGTTGGTTTATCCACTTGTTTAATTACGTTAGCTACAGTAAATGTTTTTCCAGTTCCAGTAGCTCCTAATAATGTTTGCTCTCGAATTCCTTTTTCTATATTATGCGTCAACTGTTTAATCGCATTAGGTTGATCGCCTTGTGGTTGGTACTGACTGACTAATTGAAATGGCATGTACGTACCTCCTTAAATAATGTTCTCTTTTATTTTACTAAAACATCATGTGATTTCATACTACTTTACTTAACACAACACGCTAACTATAAAAACTTCTCAGTAATTTCTAGATTGTATTTGCAATTTGCTATAATATTCGCTATAATTTTAATGTTCGAATTTTAATCGAAATGTATATTCATTAAGAATAATTTTATGGAAAGAGAGGTGTAACACATGCCAAATATTGAATCAGCAATCAAGCGTGTTAAAACTTCTGAAAAAGCTAAATTAGCAAACAGCGCTAAAAAATCAACATTGCGTTCAGCAATTAAGAAATTTGAAGCAGCTATTGAAGCTGGCGATAGCAATGCAGCTGAATTATTAAAAGAAGCTCAAAAAAATATCGACATTGCCGCATCAAAAGGAATTATCCATACGAACAAAGCTCGTCGTGATAAAAGCCGTTTAGCTTCAAAATTAAAAGTTGCTAAATAATGAATTCAAAAAACACCATTCCAACGAATGGTGTTTTTTATTCGGTCTATTCTAGTAGGTTTAAACTGAATAACATATCAAGCCAGTACAAACTAAATATGATATAAGTAGATATTAAAGTAAAATAAATATAAAAATAATGAAGCAATTTATATTCTTTATTATTATTTTTACTCCATTGACTTTTAATTAATTTTTCCCAAGTCAGATGATAATCTCGTTTCATGTAAAAAATCATTCGATCAATAGCTATGCAAGCAATCAATAACAGTAGCGTATAGAAAAATAACTCTTCAAATACACTCCATAATCCTCCTAAACTAAAACGAAACATATCAATGGGCCAATAATCCATCAATGTTACCCATAAATTATTAGCCATATGAAGACAAATTGGTAACAATAAATTTCCCGTTACATAATACACTAAACCTAAAACTAATCCGATTAAGAAAGTAGAACTCATTTGACTTAAATTTGCATGCATCCCACTAAATAATAATGCGGATAATATAATTCCAAATGCCGGCGAAATCTTAATTGATTGACGTGCAATGACTCCACGATAGATTATTTCCTCAATGACTGGAGCCCCAACCACTGTATAAAGAATAGAAAACATTTGAATGATCCAATTCATCTGAGTGAAATCTGTCTCATTGGTTTCCATCGTATATCCCACTTCATTAATAATTCCTTCAAAACCAGACACAAAAATATAAGTCAAATAATTTAACGATAAGATTCCTATAAAACTAACAATGAATAATTTTAAATCAAAAGTTTGTTTCACTTCAATTCGCTCAAATTTCACTTTTTCAACATATTGAAATAAAAGGACTCCTAAAAATTGACAACCAATTATAATGAGCATGAAGAAATCTCCGTATTGTTCACTAAATACTTCTATACTTAATGGATTTGATGAAAATAATGAATATAACATATAAACAAATGGCAGAACAATTGGATAAGTGATAAAAATAATCAAAAACATTAAAATTGCAAATATATTAATTTTAAAAAGATGCGAACGTATTTTTTTATTATTTCCCATAAATCACCTTGAATAAAGTTTCTTTTTTAATAAATGTTTTATGAACGTGATATTTTTTGACAAAATTGGATGAAGAAAAGCTCTAACATGAGTAAAGCATTGCCTTGTCCACTTTTTAGTTGATATTCTAATTCAATCAATGCAATTAGTAAATTTTCCAAATAAGATTGCTCATATAAACGGGCTTGTTGGCCTGCTAATTTAATTCGATATGGATGAACTTTTAATCGTTGATTCATATCTGGTTCATTCAATCCATACCCTTGAAAATACTTTACTTGTAGAATTAAACGGAACTGTGTAATAAGCAGACCTAATATCGCTAATGGCTGTTCTTTTTGTTCAATCAAACGTTCTAAAATATCTAATACTTCTGGTAGAGAACGTTTAAGTAACGATTCCATTAAATCGAAAACATGCTGTTCTTGTGACCTTGGGACTAATTGTTCAATGAGTTCCTGAGATAATATTTGACCACTTTTAACAGCTAATTCTAATTTTTCTAACTCATTCATTACGACTAATAAATTTAGACCTGTTCGTCGTATAACTTGTTGAATAAGAGTAATATTAAAAGATAATCCTCTTTTCTTCCCTTCATTAGCGATGAGTTGTTGAAATTGTTGCTCAGAAAGCGTCGAACAGTCAACACTTCCTGGCTGCTGCAACAATTGTTTAGTGATCTTTTTTCGTTTATCTAATTTATTATAAGGTGCTGTCAAAATGAAAATTGTTTCAATTGCCGGATGACTTAAATATTTAATCAACGCATCTGTTTGATGTTCTAATTTTAATTTACTTTTTTGCCCTGTTAAGAAATACGCATTTTTGGCAATAACTACTTTTCGATCACCAAAAAAAGGAAGAGTTTCAGCTTCTTGAATTGCCTGCTGAATAGTATTTTGTTCTAAATCATAAACCATAATATTCATTATCGCTTCTTCTTCCGACATTGTTTGAGTTTGAAAAGATTGTAATAATTTTTCAATTAAAAAAAGTTCTTCTCCCCAGATGAAGTAAATAGATTCTAATTGATTCGATTCAATTTGTTTTAATGTTGTTTGATAATTCATTTTGCCTCTCACCTCTAAAATGAATTGTAACAAAATATATGTCAAACGTCACCACAATAAATTAATGAGAACTATCGAGAAGTTTGCCACTTTGGTTTGAAGTAAAGTAAAAATGATTCATCGTAGCGAATGGCTCCATGAATTCTAGTGTCATATATTTGAATATCTTTATCATTTAAACGATCGACGACTTCTTGGTGAGGATGCTTATAACGATTATTTCTGCCAGCAGATATAATTGCTTGTTTTGGTTGTAAAAAGTCCAAAAATTCTTCACTGGTAGAAGTCAAACTACCATGATGTCCAACTTTCAGTACATTAATTGATTTAAATTCATCGACCGTTTCATATGCTTTAATAATTGCTTCTTCGACATGTACACTGGCATCACCCGTTAACATAAATTCATTACTTTTAGTCGACATCCACCATACAAGAGAATCATCATTCTTATCATCTGTTGCATAAGGCGCGAGAGGGCCTAACAATCTCAGATTAAGTGAGTTCTTGTTAATTTGATAATTTGGCTTAATTCCTTCTATTGGGAGCTGATGATTTTTTTGACGCCAATCATTAATGACTTGATAACTCGAATGATTTATACTTTGTTCCGAGACTAATACGTGTTTTACAGGTATTTTTTTTAATAACTCTAAAGCATTTCCCATATGATCAAAATCGGGATGCGATAACATTAAGTAGTCTAATTGAGAGACTCCTTCTCTTTTTAAAGCAGGTAATACAACACGTTCAACATGCTCTATGTCTTTTTTTATTTTTCCTTTTTCATATGTTATTCTCCCACCGGTATCAATCAAAGCTGTAAACTTTTTAAATGGAGTATAAACTAACATTGCATCTCCTTGCCCTACGTTAATAAAAATGACACTCTGTTTTGAAGAAAATTTTGGTGACAAAATTAAAAGAAAAAGAATTCCTAATATTCCAATAAATTTTTTATTCCAAACAAAGGGACTATTAATTTTTTGAATTAAATAAATTAATAGTAAAATACTTATTATGACCATGAATGGAGAAAGCTGGCCCACAATTACTGACAATTTATTGTGATTCGAAAAATAAATAAAATATTGATTAAAATGATTTAAGAACGAATCCACCATCTCGTACCATTTATCAAATACAGTTAAATATGGGTATGCTAAAAATGTAAGTAAAACAGGCAATAGCAACCATTCTAAGAAGATACCCATTAGTGCATTCCATAAAATTAATCCCAGATTAATTTCAAAAAAATAGTATGATGTACCAATAAAAGCAGCCATTAAATAGCATATATGTGCTGCTATTCGATGCTGCCATTTAACTTGATTAATCAGCTGAAGTTTCTTTAAACTTTCATTAACTAATAAAATCACTAAGGTCATACCAAAACTTAATTGGTAACTAATCGAATAAATATAAAATGGTCGCACGATTAGTAATATTATCCCTATTAAACTCAAATAATCTAATTTTGTATAGTTTTTACTCCCCCACTCACTACAAAAAAACAAAGCAATCGCTCGAATCAAACTAATTGGCCAATCAGTTATCAAACCATAACTGATCAAAACTACTGATATTATTTTTCGGTTCGTTTCTATCGTCATGCTTGTGCGATATAATAGTCCTTTTAAATATTTAACAATTAATTGAATGTGAAACCCAGATAACGCTAAAAAAGGCATTAATCCGAGTTTCTTAAAAGAATTTTTAATGTTTGTATCCAGATTATTTGTTTCATTAAACAAAAAAGCTTGCAAATAATTTCTAGCATGTATATAAGGCATTTGGTTTAAATAGCCATACCATTGATTACGCCAACGATTATAAAAGATTGATTTCCCTTTTTTTAAACGTTCAATTTTTTTAAAAGAAACTTTCTTTGTAATTTGTTGAGATAGATAATAATTTTTAGCATGAAACGCCCCGAAATTATCTGGTCCTAAAAATGTTTCGATGTTGGCTTCTCCATTAATTTCAATTTGCTCGTTTTCAAGTAATACATATTCAAGGGCTTCATCCATTGGTAAATGGACTAAAACTTTCTGAGGACTAGCTTGCTTAGTGTAGCCTATTCCAGTATACCCCCAATCCTTTTTCTTTAATTGATAAGGTTCAATTGTGACAATATAATGTTGGATTGATTGATCATTAGTCTTTTGTGCTAATAAATATTGATTAAAATAATACGTACTTGCTGTTAATCCAAAACTTATAATGACATAAAACATTAAATATTTGATGCGTGAACTATAAATACGTAAACATAATAATAGTAAGCACCCCCAAATTATCCATCGATTAGGTTGAATACAGCCCAAAATAAAAATTATTTGAGCAATCCAAATAATAAAAAATTGTCCTTTCATTGCTTTCGATTTTTTAATCAAGTTGAACGCCTTCCTTTAATCGCTCAAATGTTTTGGGGCCAATTCCAGAAATATTTTTTAAATCATCAATTGATTTAAATAATCCATTCGCTTCTCGATAATTGATAATTTCTTCAGCTCTTTTAGGTCCTATACCAGGTAAGGTTTGTAATTCTGCTACCGTTGCTTGATTTAATCGAACTTTAGAACTTGTATTTGAATTTTCTTGTGAATTCATACTATACATTGAATTATTGCGTTCACTTTTTTCTTCATTTTCTTCGAGATGAACAGTCACCACATGAGGAACGTATAGAACTGATTGATCAGCTAACATTTGCGCTAAATTAATTTGATCTTGATCAGCAGTTGGTAAAAATCCGCCCGCTAATACAATCGCATCAGAAACACGTTGACCACTTTCTAATTCATACACTCCAGGCCGTTTGATCGCACCTTTCACATCAACCATTATTCGCTTATCATCATTTATAAGCGATTGATTCTCTAAGTCAGACTCCTTCTCTGCTTCCCTTGATACAATTGACTCTGGTGCATTTACAATCACCTCTGAATGATCTCTGGATGGATTAAATATTTGATACGTTCCCCATCCACTAAAAACACATAAAACAAAGACACAGACTAATAAGATCATCACTTTATACTTAACCGATTGATTGTTCCACCAATCGGTTATCATATTTTTTAATTTATTTACTTCATTAACTAATCGTTCTTTTAACATCTTTATCACCTCAAATACTTAGACGCTAAATTTTAAGGTATATTTTTAATTAATTTAAATTTATTAAACTTTTGGAATTAGTCGCATAAATAATTGTCATTCTATTTTTATGTACAACATATAAATTATTCAAAAATGAATATCCCATTCTTCATCCCCTATACTATAAATGCATATTTATAGTATGTTTATTTCTCATACTGTTCGTTCATTCCAATTTCAAATAACAATTATTTGATAACAAAAAAAGAGAGAAGCTTTTGCTTCCCTCCCTCAAACGATATGACTATTTTAAAATTTCATATCTTACATTATTTTCATCTTTTGCTATTCGATCACTTTCTTTTTTGAAAGTCCATGTCTTATCAGATGCAGTAATTGTAATTTCTTTATCTGTTTCTGTTACCTTTACCTTTTCAAATGTTGATTCCATTGGGGTTTCTACCATGTCTTTTTCTGACTCAAAACCATTCTTTTCCATATCTTGCTTAACTAGTTCTTTTTCTTCATCATTAAAATCCGAAATATCTTCAGGCGAACTTGACGATTTTATTAATTTACCGTATTGTTTTTTTATCGTCAATTGACCATCCTTAACTACAAATGTTCCACTATTTTGTGGGATTTGACCATTATCCGTTTGTTGTAAAATAATACTACTTACTGTTTTTCCTGAACATCCAGAAATGACTAAGGTTAAAAATAATAAGACGCTCAACGCTACATAATTTAATTTTTTCATAATCTTTTCCTTTCTAAAAACGTGACGTATTTATAACATGATTATAAAACAACGGAAAATAACAGTCAATACTAATTAAATTTTAATAATTTAAATTTTGATTTTTTATTGCACCTGTCATTAATCCATCAATGAAAATAAGCGCTAAGAAAATAGTCTAAGTATTTTTTAAGATGAATGATTTTTAATGATAACTTCTGGTACATTGATATTTCTTCTCAACTGAGTATTTGCAAGAATAATATCGGCTACATCGTCCGGATGCATCAAACCTGTTTCCTCTTCATTTTGAAGTTCATCACCCCAAAAATGGGTATTCATACCTCCCATATATATGCCGTGAACGTGAAGATTCGTATCTTTTAATTCTTTCCAGATACTTTCTGTGAATCCTCTTACTCCAAATTTACTTGCACAATAAACGGATTCTTCAACTTTCCCTTCAACACCCGCTGTTGAAACAATATTAATAATCGATCCCAAATTTCTTTCTTTCATTGCTGTTAAAACTTGTTGTGTACAAAATATTGTACCTTTTAAATTAATATCAATCATTTGTTGAACTTGATTAACAGATATATTTTCAGCTTGATCAAAGTAACCTACTCCAGCATTATTCACTAAAATATCAATAGGCATCGATTGATCAGTAATCTTTTTAAATACTTCCTCAACATCATCTGGTTGTGAAACATCAAGTGTAAATATGTCATAATTTGATGTAGGAAATCTTTTCGCTACTTTCTCTAGTTTTTCTTTTGTACGACCTATCAATGTTACAAAATAGCCTAATTCATTATACTTATATGCTAAAGACGCTCCCAATCCACTTCCTGCTCCAATAATTACTACATGCTTCAATTGATTCATGTGTATACACTCCTTTTTTATTTTAATTTTAAAGTCCTAACTTTTATCTGTTGAAAGGACGTGAACAGTCTAATATTGAACTGACTATTAAACTGACTTTATATTCATCATAACATATAGTCGCCACGTTTACTTAATTCTTAAATGTAATCTATTTTTATGCATCATATTACTTAGCAAAAAACTCTCAAACATTAAATGTAAGAGAGTTTTTAAATAATTTCATTGATTACGCATTTGTTTGACCAATTGCACAATATTTTTAGGTAATAATAATGATAAATCGCCATCATATTTATCAATTTCACGCGCCATAGAAGAACTGACATGTTGATAAACTGGGTCTGTAATTAAGTAAACTGTTTCTAATTCTGGTGCTAATGCTCTATTCATTTGTCCAATTTGCTGTTCATAAGTAAAATCAGAACTAGTTCGTAAGCCTCTAATCAAGACGTCTACTCCGTGTTTTTTCGCAAAATGCACTGTCAATTCATTGTCAAACCGAACAACTTTTATACGTTCTTCATGTTGATACAATTGTTCTAGTAATGACATGCGTTGGTCAATTGACAACCATCCTTTTTTTTCTGAGTTCACACTCACTGCAATCAATAATTTATCTACACATTTTAAACTGCGTTCAATAATATTTGCATGCCCTAAAGTTACTGGATCAAAACTACCAACAAATAACCCTATTGTCATAATGATTCTCCTTTTGATAAATCAAAACGATAAAAAACAAGCTGGGTTCGTTTGTATTTTTTAGTAGTTAACCACTCAAACTGTGGGACTTCAGTTGGAAATTCTGTGTGCAAATCTGTTTCACAACAAATTAAAGCATCTTCCTTTAAAAGCTTATGATAACTCAGCAACATTAAATCTTTTTTGATATCAACTAAGTCATATGGTGGATCAATAAATACAAAATTAAATGTTCCATCTACTTTATTCAGTTGATAGCGTGCATCACCTTTAATAAGTGAGACATTAGCTTTTAATAATTCTTGATTATTTGAAATAATCTGTTGCGCTTTTCTATTTTTTTCAATAATTACAACTTCGTCCATCCCACGAGATAATGCTTCAAATGCTACAGCACCACTTCCACCAAACATATCCAACATACGTCCACCTTCAAAAAATGGGCCAATCATTTGAAATAAAGACTCTTTCACTTTCGCACTAGTTGGACGTGTTTGTTGCCCCTCTAATGTTTGGATTTTTCTGTTTTTATACATTCCCGCAATTATTTGCATGAGCTATTCTCCTCTATATTATAGGGATTGTCTTTTAAACTTAATGTTTCAGCTTGTACGACTTCCTCTAATACATTAGAATAATCCTTTGTAATAATTTCAGGAATTTCCTCTTCAATCGAGCGAACAAAATGCAATTTATTCAACTTTTGTCGAGTTTGTTGTGCATAATGATCATCTACGTAAAGCACTACATATTTCATACGTTGTGAAACGTAATGTACAAAACCAAACCGTTTCAATTGATTAATTTTTTTCAATGTATACAAATGAATAACTAATTTTTTTCTGAGATTTTTTTTAAAGGTCATCAACTTCCTCCTTTATTAATTCATCACTAAGATGATTACTAAATATCCACAATGCATGTGGTCCACACTGAACAAGTGCACTTTGATTATATAAACCTTTTTCAAAAAAAGTTTGTTGACGATTTTGGTCTTTTAAAACAAAATGCAGCCAAGAACCAAAACTTTCAAATTGATTGGTTAACATCAAATGATAAGATGATGAATTAATATTCTGATTGAACACTTTACGTATTTCTGTTTCTGTTAATAATTTGTCACTATGCTCTTTAATATGACCATTTAATGTTTCTAAACCATGTTGAGCTAACCATTGATTATCTATTAATAGATTTTGCTGTACATTATCCTCTGGCTTCATTTCAAACGTCCTTGATACATTAACAATTTGATTCCACAACAATGTCCAGTCTCTACTATCTTTCGTTTTGAAATATTCTTTATGAACATACGTTGGAGCACCTTCATATAAATTTGAGTGGTACAATTGCTCTTTATTTAAGTAATATACACCGATTAATTGTTTCGATTGATTAAACCAAGTAATTGCAAATGTCTCATTATCAAATTCAAATAATGGTGCATATTTACTTTCATGTTTTCTTAGCTTAAAGACTCGAGAATCAGATTCATTTAAATCAAATACTTTAAAAGATGACTGAACTTTTAATTCATCTTTTAAATGATCGGTAGTCATATGACCAGTAAAATAACCCGAGTTAATTTGATGTCCCAAATCAATAATACTACTTACATTATTTTGGTCAATTTGTACAATCAATTGATCTGATTCCTCTATTTGATAATACCAAATTTTCCGTTTATCGTTTACCTCAATTTTTAAATTTGGCTCTCCAAACTTTCCCAAAAAACTATCCGATGATTGATTTATCCACTGCGAAAAACCTAGCGCTGGAGGCAACGCAGTAATTTCTTCATGCTTTTGTTCAATTGAACTATCTTTAATTTCTGTATCGCTGCTATTATGCAAAGATAATGGCATCCAATAAACAACGAGAAGACCTACTATGACAATGATGAAATAGGTACTAATATATCGTTTCACAGTTCTTCCTTTCTACTCAGCCTTGAACGAGTTAGCTGCTTTGTCTTCATTTGTCGGCCGATACGCAATTGTTCTTTTTCATACTCTATACTTCCCAAAGCTAATCCTAAAGCTAAACTGGACGATAATGAACTTGAACCACCATAACTAATAAACGGTAAAGTCACGCCTGTTAATGGTATTAATCCAATCATCCCACCTAAATTAATAAAACTTTGTAAGAAGAATAAAGCACCTACTCCAAATAAGATATATTTATTTAAAATAGTATTGGCTGTTAAAGCTTGATAAAACAAATAATTAATTAGAAATACTAGAATACTTAAAACAACAGTAACTCCTATTAAACCATATTCTTCAGCGACAATCGCCATAATAAAATCCGTCGATGCTTCTGGAAGATAACCTGTTTTAAATAGACTAGCTCCTGGCCCAACACCTATTAATCCACCACGTGACACTGCCATGATACCTCGAATCACTTGAAAACTAGGTCCATTCGTATGAAGAAAAGGCTCTCTAAAAGCTAAAAACCGCGAAAAGATATGGGGTGGCATAAATTTTAAAATAGATAGAGGCACAAACCAAATAACACCAATTCCAAGTAATAGAAATCCAATGGTAAAATGTAAGTCATATTTGAAGCGATTGGAAATAAAGAATAATAACCAACATAATGTCACGATGATGGCAAATGTTCCTATGTCGGGTTGACCGATTATAAAGATTAGAAACATGAGCGGTACACTATAAACAAACCATCGTTGGTGCGATTCTTTTTTGGGTAACTTTTCAAAGAAAAATGAAAGACCATCACTCATAGCAAATTTATTTTTTTTCAAATCTACAAAAGAAACGGATAGCCACCAAATAAGAAAAGGTTTTACAAATTCTGACGGTTGAAGTTGAAAACCTCCTATCATTAGCCAACTTTTAGCTCCATTTACTTTTTGACCAACTATTAATACTAATAATAATAAGGCCATTAAAATGACAAAGCCAATCCACATTAGCGCATGATTCTTTATGAAGTACGGTACAAATAATTGTACCGAAAATGTTACTACTAATGAAATTGCTATAATAACAAGTTGCTTAATCATTACAGCAGAATACCATGTTTGGACTATATCTGTTGGTTGACCTTTTGCACTCATTATAGCCAAAAATCCAATCACCAAAAGAGCTATATATGATAACCAAATCGGTCGATTTAAATTTTCAATGCGCTCTTTTAACGATAGATTTAAACGCAGGGGATGCCGTTTCATTACTCTACTTGTAAGTCTCTTGATAAATTTCATCCAATAACCCCTCAAGTTGATTAATCATTTGTTGACTTTCTTTTTGTGATAACTCGCCAATTGCAACAGCAAACTCAAGCTGTTTTGATAATCCAAATAATTGAGTATCCACTACTTCTTCAAACGCAGGGCATTCAGACAAACACAAATGATTTTTTTGACTCATAATTAATTGATAAATTGCATCCGCATTTTCTTTCAAAACTGTTCTAGCCTTATCGTTCATCCTATACCTCCTCAGATATTTTCTACACCATTATAACATGTTTTAATTTGAAGAAAAATTTATCTCACTAAATTGGTGAATTAAAATCATTATAAAGAATTCAAAGATGATCAAACAATCTATTAAAAAACTATCTATTGTCAAATTGATATAAAAAAAGAAGACAAAGAATACCTAAAAGGAAACTTCATCTTCTTTAACCTACAAATTAAGTTATGCTTAATATTCTATAGTTTAATTAATTAAATTTGATTTTTCTTTGCGCGTTTTGCATTCTTTTCACGTTCGTTTTTGTTTAAGATTTGTTTACGCAAACGAATACTTTCAGGTGTTACTTCACAGTACTCATCATCTGCTAGAAATTCTAACGACTCTTCTAAAGATAAAGTACGTGGCGTTTTAATCACATTAGTTTGGTCTTTCGTAGCACTACGAACATTAGTTTGTTGTTTAGCTTTTGTAATATTGACTGATAAGTCATTTTCACGAGAATGCTCTCCAACAATCATTCCTTCGTATATATCGACACCTGGAGCGATGAAAATCACACCACGGTCTTCAACCCCCATAATTCCATACGTAGTAGTTTTTCCTGTTTCAGTTGCAACAAGAGCCCCATTGCGACGACCACCAAGGTTTTCGTTTAGCATTGGCATATAGGCCTCAAACGTGTGGTTAATAATACCATATCCATGAGTCATAGATAAGAATTCTGTAGTATATCCAATCAAACCACGAGCTGGCACAAGGAATACTAAGCGAACTTGTCCATTATCTGAATGGACCATGTCTTGCATTTCACCCTTACGCTGTCCCATTGTTTCAATAATACTTCCAGCATATTCTTCTGGCGTATCAATTTGTACTCGTTCATATGGCTCACAAATTACACCATCAATTTCTTTTTTAATTACTTTTGGACGAGACACTTGTAATTCATAACCTTCTCGACGCATTGTTTCAACTAATATCGCTAAATGCAACTCGCCACGACCTGATACAACCCATGCATCTGGTGAATCTGTATTTTCAATCTTTAAAGAAACATCTGTATGTAATTCACGCATTAAACGTTCTTCAAGTTTACGAGACGTTACAAATTTACCTTCTCGACCTGCAAATGGTGAATTATTAGTTAAGAAAGTCATTTGTAAAGTTGGTTCGTCTATACGTAGTACAGGTAAAGCTTCTTGAACATCCACTGGTGTAATCGTTTCACCAACGAAAATATCTTCCATACCTGACACCGCGATTAAATCTCCAGCAAATGCCTCTTCAATTTCTACACGATCTAATCCTAAATAACCAAACAATTTGGTTACACGGAAGTTCTTAGATGAACCATCTAATTTCATAACAGAAACTTGATCTCCAACTTTAATTGAACCACGGAATACACGACCTACTCCGATACGGCCAACATAATCATTATAATCCAATAAAGCCACTTGGAACTGTAAAGGCTCTTCACGATTATCTACTGGTGCTGGAATATATTCTAATATTGTTTCAAAAATCGGATCCATCGTTTCTAATTGCTCACTTGGATCATCAGAACGGCTACTTGTTCCGTTTAAAGCCGAAGCAAATAAAACAGGGAATTCTAATTGATCTTCATCTGCACCTAATTCAATAAATAAATCAAGAACTTCATCAATAACTTCCATTGGTCGAGCTGATGGTTTATCTATTTTGTTCACAACAACAATTGGCACTAACCCTTGATCTAAAGCTTTCTTTAAAACAAATCGAGTTTGTGGCATTGTGCCTTCATAAGCATCAACAACTAATAACACTCCATCAACCATTTTCATGATACGTTCCACTTCTCCACCGAAATCGGCATGTCCTGGTGTATCCATAATATTAATTCGAGTACCTTGATAATTAACTGCTGTATTTTTAGCTAAAATTGTAATTCCACGTTCTTTTTCTAAATCATTACGGTCCATCGCACGCTCTGCTAATTCCTTGTGAGCATCTAATGTATCCGATTGTTTTAACAATTCATTCACTAAACTTGTTTTCCCATGATCGACATGGGCAATTATTGCTACATTTCGTATATCTTGACGTTGTTGCATTTATCTTCCTCCTACGTATCTGGCAAAATGAGGGGTTTTATCAATCATTTCTACCATAAAGAAAAGACCTCACATAGAGGCCTTTAAGCATCATAACTAATGTTATTTTACCATGAATCACCAGTGATAAAAACAATTTTATCGATAAAAACGCTACCATTTGTAATAAAAACGTTTACTTTATAAATTAGTTGGCTATTCTACATCACAATCGAATATTTCAAGGGCGTTTAAGAGTGTTGGATAAGCTGCTGAGCTCGCCATTAAGACTGGCCCATAATTCATTAATGGTAGTTCTTCACCTGTCCATGTTGTTAAATGGAAACCAAATTCCTTAAATATTATACGTGCAACTGCTGTATCCCATGGTGCTAATACAGAAGAAATATAACTGCTTCGTGTTCCCAATACAATGGCAATTGTACATAAAGAGGCTGCTCCCGTAATTCTAATTCCTAATGATTCTTCAATTAAATATCGCGTGAGTTGAGGACGATGAATCGGTACACGAGCACTCATTTCAACTAGACTATTTTCAACAGATAAATCCGTTGGAGTAATACGGCGATCATTCCAATAAACGCCTTCTCCTTTAATCGCTACTAAAATATTCCCAGTTCCACCTTCAACAATCATTCCAAATTGTCCAATACCTTCTTGATAAAATGCTAACATCATACCAAATTGTCGTTGTCCTTGAACAAAATTCATTGTGCCATCAATTGGATCTAATATCCATTCATTTCCTTGTCCAATAATTTCACTTTCTGCTGTTTGTTCTTCTCCTAAAATGCGATCATTAGGAAAATACTGGCGGATATTACTAACAATCCGTTCCTCTACTTCTTTATCTAACTGCGTAACTACATCCGTCCGATCTTTCTTTTCTTCAACTACTAATGGATCGTTTAAATGATTCATTAAAAAATCATGGGCGGAAAGAATCCATTCTTTCCCTAACTCTAAACGTTTTATTATTTCATTATTCATTTTTACTACCCCTTATAATTTTAGTCTTTTTTTAGATTTCTTAATTGGTGTTTTTATTTCGAGAAATTGTTGTTTTAATTCTTTTGCAGAAGTAACTACTCGATAAATTGAATAACCACTCACTTCTTCAAAATCGCGTGAAATTTGCCTTTCTTCACTTTTACTAGGAACAACGTTTTTAAACGTTTTATAACTCATTAAGACATTTTCATAATCGACGCCTTGCTCGTACACGTCTTCGACCACTGTAAAAAAATTAATCACATCTTTTATTTCTTGATGGTTCCAACTTAAATCAATTGGATAATGATAGTTTTGTTTAGTCATTCCATCCCCTCTTTTCTGTTTCTCTATTATATGAAAATTAAATGTAAAAATCCACCTAGCAATAATTGTTCCACCATAAAAAAAACAGTAGCATCATTGCTACTGTTCACTAAAAAATATTTGTCATTCGACGTTTATATTTCACTTAATAAATAACCATATCCTTTTTCCGTCATTTTATCTTTTGGAATAAACTGAATCGATGAACTATTAATACAAAATCGCAATCCACCTTGGTCTTTCGGCCCATCTTCAAATACATGACCTAAATGTGAATGACCAGATCGACTACGTACTTCGATACGATTCATATGGAATGAATGATCATCGTGATAAGTAACAACTTCTGAACTAATCGGACGTGTGAAACTAGGCCAACCACAACCTGATTCAAATTTATCTCGGGATGAAAAAAGTGGTTCACCTGTTGCGACATCAACATATAATCCTGCTTCTGTATTGTCCCAATATTCATTTGAAAAGGCTCGTTCGGTATCATTAGTTTGCGTAACTGCATACTGTTCTGCTGTCAAACGTTCTTTCAGTTCACGATCTGACGGTTTTGGGTATTTTTTTAAATCGATAATTGGATCGTTTGCTTTACTGACATCAATATGACAATATCCTGATGGATTCTTTTGTAAGTAATCCTGATGATAATCTTCTGCCAAAACATAATGTTTAAGAGGTGCTACTTCCACTACTAATGGTTGACTATACTTTTGCGATTCTTCTGCCATTAATTGGTTAATTGTTGATAAGTCTCCTTCATCAGTATAATAAATACCTGTTCGATATTGTTTTCCTTTATCATTTCCTTGCTGATTCAAACTTGTAGGATCCACGACTCTAAAATAATACAGTAATAAATCGCGTAAACTGACCACTGCTGGATCATATTTAATATGTACCGTTTCAGCATGACCCGTTCGTCCAATCAGCTGGTATGATGTAGATTCAGTTTGACCATTGCCATATCCTACCGTAACATCCTCTACACCATTAATTTGTTCGTAATAGGCCTCTAATCCCCAAAAACATCCACCCGCTAAATAGATTTCTTTTGTACGACCACTTGACTTTATGTTTTTTTGATTGATTACTTTATTGGGTTTGTTAGTCACTATTTTTTCAACTTTTGCTTCCATTGAATCAGATGCCTTTGCATTGACCTGATATATTGTCCAGGCAATTAAAAGGCTACTAAGCGTGATAATAGCTACTGCTATAATACGTTTCATCTACTTCCTCCTTCATTCGTACAATAAGATATTTAATTATTTATTTTGAATGAGTCGTTCAATTCCCTTTTGATCCAAATGACCTGGTAAAACTTGTTCAATTTCACCTCTTTCATTTAAAATAATCATTGTTGGATATCCACGAACATTAAATTGTTCAATTAAATCACCTTGTTCATCCATCAAAACAGGTAGATGCTTATAATCAAATTTTTTATACCATTTAACAAAATCTGCTTTACTTTTTTCATTATTATGTCCAGGTGAAACTATTGAAATGAATTTATAATCGGTATCTTTTTCAGCTAATTTATCACTATCTTCCAAAGTTGCTAAACAGATAGGACACCATGATGCCCATAGTTTTAGTACGACTTTTTGTCCTTCAAAATCTGAACGTTTGACTAGATTGCCATCAATATCTTTTAGTTCAAAATTTACTACTTGTGAAACATCTTTATCTTCATCTGTCATATTCATAGAGGTATCTTCCATCGTCGTCTTTTCTTTTTCTTCCATCTTCATTTCATCTTTTTTTTGTTGGTTCATTGGCATTGAACATGCTCCTAATAAGAAACAACTACTTAATAACATCCAATTTTTTATCCATTTATTCATACATTCCACGTCCTTTTTTATTTTCACTTTAAAACATTCAAAAATTTTTAATTCATAAAAAGTGTTGTCAATAAATTAACTTGTCCTAACATCACTAAAACACCCATGACGATAATTAAAATACCACCTATTTTTTTGATTAATCCCATATGTTTTTTTAATTTATTAAGATGCTTAATTAACCAACTGGAAACAATCGCTAACATTAAAAATGGAACAGATACTCCTAAAGAATAAACTGCAGTTAGTAATGCCCCTGTAAATACATTTCCTGAAAGTGATAACACAAGAATCGCACTAAGTACTGGCCCAATACAAGGGGTCCATCCGAAACTAAAACTTAATCCTAATAAAAACGCACTCCAATAATTACCTTTCCCACTTGACGAAAATTGGACTGATTTCTGCCGTTGTAACAAATCTAATTGAATAAAACCTGCTTGATGCGCACCTAATACAATCATTAAAGCACCCATTACTAAATGTAAATACGGTTGATTAAGCAATTGTCCAAAGAGTCCTGCACCTATCCCTAAAGAGATAAAAACTATAGATAATCCTAGTACAAAACAAATGGTTTTAATTAATGGTTTTCGATAGATGGTTAAATTAAAGAACTTAAAACTTGCTGTCCCTGTATCATCTACTAAAATACCTAAATATACAGGTAACAATGGTAAGATACACGGTGATAAAAATGATAATATACCTGCAATAAAAGCTGAACCAATATAAAATAAATTAAACTCCATCTTGTGCCTCTTTTCTATTTTCGTTTTTTAAAGGTAAACGTAATTCAAATTCACTTCCTTTACCCACTTGACTTTTTACTGATAAATTTCCACCTAATTGATGTGCTAAATTTTGACTAATATACAAGCCTATTCCTGACCCGCCTGTTTTCGAATTACGTGATTTTTCTACACGATACATAAATTCAAAAATATACGGTAGTTCTTCAGATGGGATTCCTTCTCCTTGATCAACAACTTGAATAATTAAATCTTTATTCGTATGAAAGACAATTAATTGAATCGTAGTTTTATGTGGCGAATATTTAATGGCATTTTCAATTAAATTCATCAAAATTCTTGTGATGTGCAATTCATTGGTCCAAATTACCGGCACTTCTTTTGGTAAATCTACTTTTATCTCTTGTTGTTTTTCTTTTAGTGAAAATTGAAAAGACGATAATACTTGGACGATTAATTGATCTATCCAAATTTCTTTTAATTGCCCTTCTAATACAGTGGTATCTTTACTATCCATTACACTAATTTCCATTAACTGATTAATCAAAGTTGTGAGACGATACACTTGATGGGCCATACTATGATACATATCTTGTAATTCTTCAACCTCGACCATTTCATCTTCTAAAGCTTCTATTTGACTTCGTAGTGCGGTTAAAGGAGTTTTTAAATCATGTCCCAATTGTGCTACTAATTGCTTCTTTTCTTTTTCACTCACTTCAAGCGCTTGAAACGTCTGCGCTAATGTATTAGACATGTGATTAAAATCTTTGGCAAGTTCTTTTATTTCATACGGTGCATGAACTAAGTTAACTGAATCAAATGATTTTTGACTAATTTGTTTTGTTTGTTCACTCAATTGATTCAAGGAATTAAATGTTCCTTTGAGTAAATACATGCCGATGAGTGAACCAAGTATATTAGCAATAAAAGTAATACTCATTAATATATAACCATCATTTGAATGTAAATACATTTGATTAATACTAAATCCGATAATGATGCATACAACTAAGCTTGAAGTAATAAATGATAATATAAATAAATTTCTTAATCGCATTCTTCTTGCTCCATTCGATAACCTAAGCCCCAAACAGTTTTTATTTGTGGATAAGCTTGACCATTCGCAGCTACCTCCAGTTTATTTCTTAATTCATGAATATGAACATTCAAAGTATTGGCACTTTCAAAATATTCTGTTTCCCATACTAGTTCGTACAGTTCTGATTTTGAAAATACTCTCCCTAAATTTGTTAAAAATAATTTTAAAAGATGAAATTCTTTAATTGAAAGATTGAGCATACTATTATATAGCGATACTTGATGCCTTAACTCATCTAGTGCAAATGGGCCTACCTCTATTAATCCTTGAACTTTTTCATTTTCTGGGTGAATTCGTCTTAAAATATTTTTAACGCGCAAAGTTAGCTCTCTTGGACTAAAAGGTTTTGTTATAAAATCATCAGCACCAATCATTAATGAATATAATTTATCTTGTTCTTGATTCTTAGCTGTTACAAAAATAAATGGCGCACGTTCCTTAATTTGTAGAACTTCATCAATAAACTCATAACCATCCATTTCTGGCATCATAATATCCGTAATAATCAAATCAATCAGGTGTTGCTTGTATAATTTCAAGGCTTCTTTACCATTTTTAGCGATTAAAACTTCATATCCCTCTCGTTTTAAATAACGTCGAATAACATCTGTGATGGCTTCTTCGTCATCTACTAGTAATATCGTTCGCATCTTATCCCTCCTAATATATCTGTTTATGAATATTAATTAATTCTATTAAAATATTTGTTCGTTCCATATGTTAACCTAATAGTATCGTCTGCCTCTTAACCTCCACTAAACCTTTTCTTAAGTAATTCTTAACTGCAAGCTAATTTTACCTTAATTTGTGCATTTTCACATCTATTCTTACTCACATCTGCTTTTTAAGACAAAATGTTCAGTAAATTCAAAAAGCCTCTAGTTCATCCAAAGAACTAGAGGCAATTATTATACTTAATAAATTAACAGGAACTACTTTTCTCTTTTTGGTTCATGTACATTGTGTAATAGATCCCACGATTATTTAAAAGATCTTCGTGTTTTCCAATCTCAACAATTTCTCCATTCGATATAACAACAATTCGATCAGCGTTTTGAATAGTAGATAGTCGATGAGCAATAATAAATGTAGTGCGTCCTTCTTTTAATACGTCCATTGCTTGTTGAATAATTTGTTCTGTTTCTGTATCAACATGCGAAGTCGCTTCGTCTAGCATCAATATTTTAGGCTTTGCGGCTAAAGCACGTGCAAAACTTATTAATTGTCTTTCACCGCTTGAAAAATCTGCACCGTGTTCACGAACTTCATGATAAATACCTTCTTTATAATTTTCAATTAAATAACCAGCTCCAACTTGCTCTAACACTTTACGAACGTCGTCATCAGATAAATCTGTTTGATTCATTCGAATATTAGAGGCAATAGTTCCAGTGAACAAATAAGGATCTTGCAAAACAATCGCCATATCTTGTCGCATTTGATGACGATTAACTTCACTAATTGGAATATCATCGATATAAATCTGTCCTGAATCAGGCTCATAATATCGAAACAGTAAATTTAGTAAGGTTGATTTGCCAGAGCCAGTGGTCCCCACTAATCCAATTGTTTCACCCGATTGCACATTCAAATTAATTCGTTTTAGTATGGGCTCGCCTTCTTTATAAGAAAACATAATGTCTTCAAAACGGACTTTGCCTTCTTTTATTTCAAAACGATTAGTTTCAAATGATTCAACTGGCTCATCCATAAATTCAAAAACTCGTTTACCTGTTGCTAACGATTGCTGAATATTTGAAATACCATTTACAAACATTTGAACCGGTGCAAATAAACGGTTAATATAGTCAATAAATACATACAGCATGCCTGCAGTAATTGCCATTTGACCCGTTATGTACCCTTGAGAGATATATAATAGAAAAATTAAAATGGTTCCATCGCGTAAAATATCTCCAAATCCCCAAACAAAAAGTGATTGGGCAAAAATTGACCGACGATTCAAATCGAAAATTTCTTTCGAATTTTTTTTGAATAAATATAGAAAATGCTGCTCTTTTTGAAACATCTGAATCAAAGTGACTCCGGTCAAATACTCGTTAATTTTTGAATTTAATTCAGAAATTTTTTCCCTAACACTAATTTGAATGGGCGTCATATATTTAGTATAGAGATGTTGCCAAATAAAAATAATTGGTAATATAAGTAACAACGCTGTAGCTAATCTAAAATCTAAATAAAATAGCATCACGTATGTTCCAATAATTGAAATGCAACTAATTAATAAATCAGCAATTACACGAACGTAAAAGTCTTTTCTCAAAACTTCTGTATCATTGATAAGTCTTGATACTATACTCCCTGCAGGATGTTCGTCAAAGTATTTAACAGGCAATTGATTCATTTTTTCTAATAGTTGATTTCTCATTTGTTTAACAATGTCATTCGATACGTACTGTAATTTTAAACGACTTGCATAACTTAAAATAGTTGAAATAATATTAACTCCCACATACATCGCAAGCAATTTAACTAATAAAGATGTATTAATTGGACGTCCCAAACTAACAGGTGTCAATACATCGTCTATCATACGTCTCCCAATTAATGGTATCCATAAATTTAATGCTGTAAGAAGGATTACTCCAAGTATTCCTAATATAAAGCCTATTCTAAAATCATATATACTCTTAATTAACCGTTTTAATACTTGTTTCACTATTACACCTCTTTCGTTTGCTGGTGTATATATTGTTCGTTATACCATCCATTAATATTCATTAAATCATTATGGTTTCCTTGTTCAACAATACAACCATCATCCAACACTAAAATCCAATCCGCTTGCTCTAATGCTGAGAGTCGATGAGTCACAATTATTTTAGTTTGCTCATCAAAATGTTGATTCAAATATTGCATAATTTGACGCTCTGTTGTCGCATCTACAGCGGATAAAGCATCATCTAAAATAAGAACGCTGGATGATCTTAAGAAAGCACGTGCTAAGGCTAAACGCTGCTTCTGTCCACCTGATAATGACATTCCTTTCTCTCCGACTAACGTATCTAATCCTCTATTAAAAGCTAGGACATCCTTTTTAAAATCTGCCCATTCTAACACTTTGTAGAGATCCTCATCGCTATATGATTCGTCTCCGAATACTAAATTATCTCTAATGGTTCCAGAAAATAAAGTATGCTCTTGTGGAACAAATGTAAACAATTGTCGGACATTTGATCGACGATAGTCGTTGAGAGGAATATCATTAATAAAGGGAGCCTGATTAGTATAAGGATACGTATAAAAAAGCTGTTGAATTAAAGTTGTTTTTCCACTTCCAGTACGTCCCACAATTCCTATTGTTTGGCCTTTTTTTATTTCAAAATTAATATGTTTTAAAGCAGTTGATTCGCTATTTGGATATTGAAATGAAAAGTCTTTAAAGGCAATAGAATCAAAATGTTTTAACTGACGATTTCCGTTATAAAGATTGGTCTCCTTTTGCTCTAATACTTCATCAATTCTGCGCCATGCCGATTTTCCCTGTTGAGCCACACTTATTAAATCGCCTAACATAATCATTGGCCATATTAACATTGTAATATACACTTGAAAACCAACAAGCATACCCACTGTAATTTTTCCTTGTTGAATCAATAGCACACCACAAATAAAAGAAATAACATAGCTTAATCGCATGCCTAATTCAAATAGTGGTTCAAAACGTGCTGACATTTCAGCAATTTGATTATTTTTCACAACCGTCTCAGTTGTTTTTAGATTGAATGACTGATTAGTTGATTTCTCCATATTAAAAGCACGAACGACTCGAACACCGTCAATTAATTCTAAAAGTTCGGAATTCATTTGCGAAATAGCTTGTTGAGCTTTTGTGTAATATTGATCGACTAATGTTCCCCATTTATATGTAAAATAAGAAACAAATGGTAATGGTAGCAATGACACAATGGTTAATAATGGTGAAATCGTAAAAATCATCATTCCTACCACAAAAATGATCATAATACTTGCATTAAAAGCAGTCATTAATCCATATCCTATTGTCATTTGCATCACACCAACATCTTCACTCGTCCGAGTAAACAGATCACCTTTTTTAAACAGACTATAAAAATTCCCATTACGACTTAGATATTGTTTCATTAAATTATTTTTTAGTTCCATTCCCAAATCTTCTGAGCCTAAAAAAATTAAATAAGACCAAATAAAATCAGCAATGTAAACTAAAATAATAGATCCTAAAAAATACATTGCATATAAAATCTGATCGTTTTTAGTTAGCGTACGAGAAATTATACCATCTACAAATAAACGAATAATTTGTGGCGGTACCATCCAAAAAATCGTCATCAAAATTAAAAAAAGTGCAATTACTACATACCTCAATTTATGTTTGCTTATATAAGGCAATAAAGCTTGAAATAAATCTTTCATTTTATCCTCCATAATCACTCGTTTTTAAACAAAAAAAGAACTTTCCCTAAATGTTCAAAAGGAAAGTTCTTTAAATAAATGACACTATTATTATGTAGGTCAGATAAACTATCTTATGATTCAAATTTAGGGGGATGCATCATTACAACTTGTTCATTTAATGTAATCATCATAATCCCCCCCTTCTAGTAATATTAAGATTATTCTAATCTAATATACGAAAAAAGTCAATAAAACTAACAAAAAAATGCACAACGAAAAAGAACACTTTTTATACAATAATTTGATTGAGTTTTACTTTAGAATTTGTTTAAATAAAACTTATCCGTTACTATTTCACAAAGTGAAACAAAAGTGCTCGTTTTCAAAAAATGTATAATAATCATTATAAAGTAGAAATTATTCGGTTTTTAATAAAATTAAAGGCCTATATATTATATTTTCTTAATTTTTTAATGTTTTAAGAAAAAATTAATTTTTTATACATAAATGATAAGAAATCTTAAACACTTTGTGATTGTATTTCTTATTATACTCAACTATAATAAGAAGTGTTCTCTCTCAGGAATTATTTTTTAGCATGAAAGAAGGAGTTGTAAAAAGTGAAAGAAATTAGAGAAAAACTACAAGAATTAATTGATAGTGAAGTTTCAAGTTATCGTATTCAAATTGACACAGGATTGAGTACATCAATTATAACAGGTTTACGTCGTGGTGAACGTAAAATCGATAATTTAAGTTTCAAAACTGCAGAACGATTATACGATTATGCAATGAAAAAATTAGTTTAGAAGACGAGCATTTTACAGCTCGTTTTTTTATATGCTAAAAAAATCTCATCTTTTTAAGATGAGATTTTTTATTTATTAAATATGAATTGGTAATCCTAAAGCTAATTCTGAAGCGTCCATTACAGTTTCAGCTAATGAAGGATGAGAATGAATTGTTAAAGCAATATCTTCCGCATTCATACCTGCTTCAATTGCTAATCCTAATTCAGCGATTACATCACTTGCACTAACTCCTGCTACCTGAGCTCCAACTAAAACGTTATCTTCTTTAGTCGTTACTAAACGAACGAATCCTTCAGTTTGGTTTAATGAAAGTGCACGTCCATTTCCTGCAAGAGGGAATTTTGATGCTTTAACATCTAAACCTTGCTCTTTAGCCTCTTTAACAGTTAAACCTACAGAAGCCAATTCTGGATCTGTAAAGGCAACTGCTGGCATCCCAATATAATCAATAGCCGCTGGTTTACCTGAAATAGCTTCGGCAGCAATTTTTCCTTCATAGCTTGCTTTGTGAGCTAACCATGCACCCGGCGTAATATCTCCAATAGCATAAATGTGGTCAAAGTTAGTTTGCCCTTTTTCATTTACTTGAACAACACCACGTTCGTTCATTTCTACTCCAATAACATCTAGACCTAATTCATCAGTGTTTGGACGGCGACCAACAGCAACCATCACATAATCTGCTTCAATAGTTTCTGCTTTACCATCTACTTCATAAGTAACTGTCACTGAATCCCCATTGTCAACAGCTGATTTAGCCATTGCTTTAGTAATAATGGAAATACCACGTTCTTTAAAGGAATCTTCAACTAATTTTACCATATCTTTTTCAAATGTTGGTAAAATTTGTGGTGACCCTTCAAGAATTGTTACTTGACTACCTAAATTAGCATACGCCCCACCTAATTCAGATCCAATAACTCCTCCACCAACGATAACTAGTTTTTCAGGAACTTCAGTCACATTTAATAAGCCAGTAGAGTCGATAATTCTTCCACCAAATTTGAAACCAGGAATTTCGATTGGACGGCTTCCTGTAGCAACAATCGCATTATTAAATGAATATGTTTGTGCTGATTCTTCTTGGATAACACGTAATGTGTTTTCATCAACAAAGAAAGCTTCACCGCGCAATATTTCAATTTTATTTTTCTTTAACAGAAACTCCACACCACTTGTCAATTTTTTAACAACTTGGTTGTCTTTCCAATCTTGTGTCTTAGAAAAATCTAATTCAACTTTATCCGTTGTAATACCAAATAACTCTGATGATTTTGCATCATGGTATTTGTGTCCTGCAGTAATTAAAGCTTTTGATGGAATACATCCGACGTTTAAACAAACGCCGCCAATGTATTCACGTTCAATAATAGCTACTTTTTGACCTAATTGAGCTGCACGAATAGCAGCTACATATCCTCCAGGTCCAGAGCCAATGACTACTGTATCTAATTCTATTGCGAAATCTCCTACAACCATATATTTAGCACCTTACCCTTCCATCAATAGCAATTCTGGATCTGCTAATAAGCGTTTAATTTCGTTCATTGCATTTTGAGCTGTTGCACCATCTACAATACGGTGGTCAAATGACAATGATAATTTCAAATTACGTCCTACTACAATTTCGCCTTCTGCATTCACAACTGGCTCTGTAGCAATTGTACCCATTCCTAAAATAGCTACTTCTGGATGATTAATAATTGGAGTGAACCAACTTCCACGAGCTGAACCAATATTAGAAATAGTTACTGTACCGTTACTCATTTCATCGCGTGATAGTTGACCTTCATGTGCTTTACCAGCTAATTCACTAATTTCACTTGCGATTTTAAACATACTTTTCGCATTAGCATCTTTAATATTTGGAACGAATAAGCCTGCTTCAGTATCTGTAGCAATACCAATATTATAGTAATCTTTAAATACGATTTCTTGAGTTGCATCATCGATTGAAGCATTTAATACAGGATATTTCTTAACTGTAGCTACTAAAGCTTTTACAACATATGGCAAGAATGTTAATTTTACATCTTGAACAGCTGCAATTTCTTTGAATTTCTTACGATGATCCCAAAGTTTAGAAACTTCTACTTGATCAAATAATGTCACATGCGGTGCAGTATGCTTGCTGTTAACCATAGCTTTAGAAATTGCACGGCGCATTGGTGTTAATTTTTCACGACGTTCCCGATTTTCCATTGTTGATGTGTATGGCTGTGCAGGAGCTGCTGGTACAGCTGGTGTTGTTGATGTTTCAACTGTTTGATTTTGTGCTTCTTCTGCTACAGGTGCTGCAACTGTTGCTACTTCACCTGAACCAAAACGATCAATATCTTCTCGAAGAACACGTCCACCTTTTCCAGTTGGTGTTACTTGAGTAATATCTACACCTTTTTCACGTGCATATTGACGAACGCTAGGCATAGCTAACACACGTTTTCCACTTTCTGCACTTGAAGTTCCTGTTGGTTCAGCTGGAGCAACTGGCTCTGCTTTAGTTTCAGTCACTGGGTCAACTGCCTTGATCTCAGCGGCTGGACTAGCTGGAGTTTGTTCTTCAGCCGGAGCTGGTGTTGATGGACTTTCAGCTGATGAAGATGCACTAGCTCCATCTAATTCTGGATCACCTGTTTCAATTTCAACAATTACGTCGCCAACACGTGAAACGGTTCCTTCTTCAACATTTACTTTTACAACTTTTCCAGTTACTGGACTTGGAATCTCTTCAACGGATTTATCATTTTGAACTTCAATTAAAGTATCATCTTCCGCAATCGTATCGCCAACTTTTACGTCAATTTTAACGATTTCACCTTCAGCAATTCCTTCACCAATATCTGGTAATTTAAATTGATATGCCATGAATTAAAGCCTCCTCTTAAAATTCTACAGTTTCTTTAATTTTTGCTTCGATGTCTTTTGCATTTGGTAACCAATCGTTTTCAGCTTGACCGAATGGGAAAACTGTATCTGGTGCTGCTACACGACCAATTGGTGCTTCTAATGAAAGAATAGCACGTTCGCTAATTTCAGCCATAACCATTGCTCCAACACCTGCTTGACGTTGTGCTTCTTGGACTACAACTGCTCGACCTGTTTTTTCAACACTCTTAACGATTGTTTCTATATCTAAAGGTGCAACTGTTCGTAAGTCAACAACTTCTACAGAGATGCCTTCTTTTTCTAGTTTTTCAGCAGCTTTCAATGATTCGCGAACCATTGCTCCATAAGTAATTACTGAAACATCTGATCCTTCGCGTGAAATAGCCGCTTTGTCTAAAGGTACTGTATATTCACCTTCTGGAACTTCTTCACGGAAAGAACGGTATAATTTCATATGTTCTAAATATACAACTGGATCATTTGAACGAAGTGCTGAAATTAACAATCCTTTTGCATCATAAGGGTTACTTGGAATAACTACACGAATACCTGGTGATTGAGCCATCAAGCCTTCTAAGTTATCTGAATGAAGCTCAGGTGTGTGAACCCCACCACCGAATGGCGAACGAATTGTAATTGGTAGATTACGCGTTCCACCCATACGGTAACGTGTACGAGCTGCTTGTCCTACGATTGAATCCATTACTTCAAAAACAAATCCGAAGAATTGAATTTCAGGTACTGGACGATATCCTTCTAATGCTAAACCAATTGCTAAACCACCAATACCTGATTCAGCTAACGGTGTATCGAACACACGGTCTTCACCAAACTGTTCTTGTAAACCTTGTGTTGCACGGAATACTCCACCGTTCTTACCAACATCTTCACCAAAAACTAAAATATTCTCGTCGTTTTTCATTTCAATTTCAAGCGCATTAGTAATCGCTTGGATTAAAGTCATTTGAGCCATTATTATTTACCCTCCTTAGCTTCGAAAGTCGCAATTTGTTCTTTCAATAGTTCAGGTGTTTCTTCGAACATATTTTTCAAGAATGTTGAAACTTTTTGTTTAGGTGCGCTATCCGCAACCTTTAAAGCCGCCTTGATTTCTTCTTTTACTTCTTCAATATGAGCGTTTTCGATTTCTTCAGACCATAGTCCTTTATCTTCTAAGAATTTACGGAAACGAATTAATGGGTCACGTTTCAACCATGGATCCATTGATCCTTCTTGTTGATAACGTTTTGGATCATCTCCTGATAAAGTATGTGGACCAAAGCGATATGTAATAGACTCGATTAACACAGGACCATTTCCAGCAACTGCAAATTCACGAGCTTTTTTAGATACAGCATAAACTGCTAAAGGATCCATACCATCTACTTGTATACCAGGAATTCCAACAGCAACAGCTTTTTGAGCTAATGTTGTCGCAGCTGTTTGAACACTACGTGGTGTAGAAATAGCCCATCCGTTATTTTGGATATAAAACACTGCTGGAGCTTTGTACGCACCCGCAAAGTTAATCCCTTCGTAGAAATCTCCTTGTGAAGATCCGCCGTCACCTGTATAAGTGATTGCCACATTTTTTGCTCCACGCTTTTTAAGACCTAAAGCAACACCTGCTGTTTGAACATATTGTGCTCCGATAATAATTTGTGGTGGTAAAGCTTTTAGAGATTCTTCATAATGATTACCCATTTCATGTCCACGTGACCATAAAAATGCTTGTGAAAGTGGTAAACCATGTTTAACTAATTGAGGAACATCACGGTAGCCAGGTAATAAATAGTCTTCTGCTTCAAAAGCTTTTATACTTGCTAATTGGCTTGCTTCTTGACCAGCTGTAGGTGCATAGAAACCTAAGCGTCCTTGACGGTTTAAAGCAGTTGAACGTTCGTGTAAAATACGACTCCAAACCATGTCTTTCATTAATTCTACTAATTCTTCATCAGAAATTTCAGGCATTAAATCTGGATTAACTACTACTCCATCTTCATTTAATATTTGAACCATTTCAAAATTGCGATTTTCTGGTGTTAATAAATCGTCAATGGTTACTTGTTTTTTCTTAGCCATCGTGCAAACATCCTCTCTTTTTTTAATTATTAATAAAAAAACAGTTGTAAAAACTGTTATATTTAATTCATTTATCTAATACCAAGTTACCACGCTTGTCACATTATTGCAAGTATATTAGCTTTGTGAACAAAAAAACTAATGGGATAGTTGTGATAACGCTTTATTTGTCATGTTTTCAGAAAATGAACGCGTTTTTTTACATGTGAAATTCTCTGTTATAATTTTATAAAAATGCTGTTTCTAACTATAAATTTAATTAGTACAGATTTTTGATAAGTGTACTATAGATAATTTGTTATATCCTTATTTTAAGCCATAAATATTATGATTTTTTATCTGAAATTGATTTTATTTTCTGTTATAATTAATAGCGATTTAATGTAAAAAAAAGGAGGAATATTGTGATAACAATGGACCATATTATAAAAGAAGGACATCCTACTTTAAGAGAAAAAGCAAAAAAAGTTGAATTCCCTCTTACAAGTGATACAAAAGAAATGGCTGAAGAAATGTTAACTTTTTTAAAAAACAGTCAAAATCCTGAAATAGCCGAAAAATATAAATTACGTGCTGGTGTAGGTTTAGCCGCTCCACAAATAAATAAAAATTTGCAAATTATAGCTGTTCATATTCCTTATCTCTTTGAAGATGAAGATAATGAAGAAATAAACCACGATATAGACACTTTAGATAGTTTTACTCATATTATGATTAATCCACGTATTTTAAGTGAATCAGTTCAGCAAATAGCATTGTCTAGTGGTGAAGGTTGCTTATCTGTTGATCGTACGGTAGAAGGCTATGTTCCTCGAGCAAAAAAAATAAAATTGCGTTTTCAAGATATAGAAGGTCAAACTCATCAATTAACCCTTCATGATTATGAAGCCATTGTTGTTCAACATGAAATAGATCATTTAAATGGTATTATGTTTTATGACCGCATTCATACGGAAGATCCGTTCCACCAACCGAAACAGCTTGAGCTATTATAATAATTACTACGGACAACTATAAGGAGACTATTGAATAATGACTCACAAAGTGATTGTATTTGATTTAGATGACACGCTTTATGCTAAATCTGATCCTTTCTTAGAAACGGTAAAACAGTATACAGAAAAATCTTACGACGCCTATCAACTTTATACAGATTTCTTAAAATACTCAGAACATTATTTCAATGAATACACTAGTAATGTCATTACACTAGAACAAAGCTACATTAAGCGAATGCAAAAAACGTTACAAACCATCGATATTCATTTATCCGATTCGGAAGCTTTAATTTTTAATACAAAATATCAATTAGCTCAAAAAGCAATTGGTTTAAAAGAGTCATTTAAAGATTTGTTAGAATTTTATAGTCAACAAGGAATTGAATTAGCTATTTTAACAAATGGTCCTACTCATACACAAATAAAAAAATGTGAATGTTTGAAACTAGAGCAATTTATTCCTAGAAAAAATTGGTTTGTCTCAGACCAAATTGGCTATAAAAAACCTGACCCGAGAGTTTTTGAATATGTTTGTCAACAAATGAATACTCAACCTAATCAAATGATTATGATTGGAGATACGATTCAGTCTGATGTAGCAGGAGCGATGTTAAGCGGCTGGCACTATATATGGACCAGACCACATAGTTTAAAGCATAACACAAGCAATCCTCATGTCGTATACTCAATTAGTACCTTAAAAAATCGTTTAGATGATTTCATAAATAGCTAAATTGACCTAAGTATGATAAAATTAAACCAGTTTGATACTGGTTTATTTTTATTTATGCACGTAAATTGAATAACAACATCAACTTTTAACTATTTAAAATAAAATTTAATAATAATTAATTAAAGGAGATTATATATATGATATATAAAGTAATTTATCAACCAGACCAAAAACAAGTACCGCAAAGAGAAACTAGCGAATCACTATACGTGGAAGCAGAATCCATTGTTGAAGTGCGCCGCATGGTTACTCAACATACAGACTATGTCATCGAGTTTATTCAGGAATTAACTGGTAAACATCTTGAATATGAGCAACAACAAGAAGATTTTGAATTAACGGAGTTTTCAAATGAAGATTAATTTAAAAAATAACGAAACAGGCATATTTGGCGTCGGTGGACTTCATGAAATCGGAAAAAATATGTACGGTGTCCAATTCCAAGATGAAATCATCATAATGGATGCAGGTATTCGTTTTCCTGAAGATGAACTTCTTGGTATTGATTATGTTATTCCGGACTATTCATACCTTGTTCAAAATCAAAACAAAATAAAGGGATTGGTCATTTCTCACGGTCACGAAGACCATATAGGTGGTATTCCTTTCTTATTAAAAGAAATTAATATTCCAATTTACGCTTCGAAGTTGAGCTTAGCTTTGATTCGAAACAAATTAGAAGAACATGGCTTACTAAGAGATGCTATTCTTCACGAAATCGATGAAGATAGCGTCATTAAATTCAGAAAAACGACTGTATCATTTTATCGCACAACACATAGTATTCCTGATGCACTGGGAATTGTAGTTAAAACTCCTTCAGGAAATATTGTGTTTACAGGCGATTATAAATTTGATTTTACGCCAATCGGAAAACCAGCTGATTTACATAAAATGGCGCGGATTGGTGAAGAAGGGGTACTAGTCATGTTAGGTGACAGTACAAACTCTGAAGTCAGCGGATTTACTCAATCCGAAAAAGTCGTCGAACAATCTATTAGAAATATTATTCAAAAAGTTGATGGCCGAATCATTTTTGCAACATTCGCTTCTAATATTTCAAGGTTAGCTATGGTAACAGAAGTAGCTAAAGAAGTTGATCGCAAAATTGCTGTTTTTGGCCGTAGTATGGAATCAGCTATACGTAACGCACGTCAGCTCGGATATATTCAAGCAAAAGATAGTTTGTTTATAAAAGGAAATGAAATTAATAATTATCAAGCAAATGAAGTTATTATTCTGTGTACAGGTTCTCAAGGTGAACAAATGGCCGCATTAAGCCGAATTGCTAACGGAACACATCGCCAAGTATCAATACAACCAGGCGATACCGTTATTTTCTCAAGTTCACCTATTCCTGGTAATACAATTAGTGTGAATCGGGTGATTAACCTACTATCCGAAGCTGGAGCTCACGTGATTCACGGTAAAGTAAATAATATTCATACATCTGGTCATGGTAGCCAAGAAGAACAAAAATTAATGTTACGTTTAATGCAACCAAAATATTTTGTTCCCGTTCATGGTGAGTATCGCATGTTAAAAATCCAAACAAAAATCGCTCAAGAAGTTGGCGTACCTAAAGACAATTGTTTCATCTTAAAAAATGGTGAAGTGCTTGCTGTTAAAGAAAACTCAGCAAGACGTGCTGGACAATTTCCAGCTGATGAAGTTTATGTAGACGGTAAAGGAATTGGTGATATTGGACATATTGTTTTAAAAGATCGTAAAATTTTATCCCAACATGGTTTAGTTATTGTTGTTGCAACAATTGACTATGATACAAATACTTTAGTAGCAGGTCCAGATATTTTATCTCGTGGTTTTATATACATGCGTGAATCTGGTGATTTACTAAATGAAGCACAACAAATGTTACGACGTGATATATTAAATGTATTAAATGAAGAAGATGATCTTCAAGAACGTCATATTCGTCAAAGAATTATTGATACATTACAACCGTATTTGTATGACCAAACTGAACGTCGTCCAATTATTTTACCAGTTATTTTGGATGTTAATTTTAATCAAACACATCATTAAAAAGGATCGTATAATGTATAGGGTTGCTGGCTAACGCCGCAACTCTATTTTTATTTAAGAACACAAAAAAGAACAGGTCTATTTCTATTATAAATGTTTCACATCTTTATAAATAAGAGCTGTTCTATAAATAAAATTGTTGCCTATACATTCAGATCATAGAATAAAAATACAATATCAATAATTAAAAGTTATCAAAAATGAAAAGTAGTCCTCTAAGATAGGTCATAAATTGACTCATCTTAAAGGACTACTCTTTTTATTGAACGAGTTGGTGTTTAAACGCATAAATTGTAGCTTGTGTACGATCTGCTACATCTAATTTTGAAAGAATATTCGATACATGCGTTTTAACCGTTTTCAGCGTGATGAACAATTCATCAGCAATTTCTTGATTACTTCTACCTTTAGCGATTAATAGAAGAACTTCTTTTTCTCGATTGGTCAAATCATCATGTGGCATATGTTGCGTTCTTTTACGATAATGGTTTAACATTTTTTCCGTAACTTCAGATTCATAAATCTTTTTTCCCGCATTTGTCTGACGAATTGCTTCAGCAATTTCCGCTGCTTGCGACGTTTTCAAAATATAACTTTGTGCACCAGCCTCAATCGCCGGGAAAACTTTTTCATCATCTAAAAAACTTGTTAGAATAATTATTTTAGCTTCTGGCCATTCTGACATGATCATTTTAGTGGATTCAATTCCATCAACTGGCTCCATTACCAAGTCCATAAGAATAACATCAGGTTTTAAGCTAATAGCCTTCTCATAACCTTTTTGACCGTCACTTGCTTCTCCAACAACTTCAATATCTGATTGAATCGCCAAATAAGTCGAAACACCCATTCGAACCATTTCGTGATCATCTACTAACAGAACCTTTATCATTCTAACACCTCTACTCTTTCTTCAAATTGAATTTTAAATTTTAGGTATACGCACATCAATTGTTGTTCCTTGTCCTTTGAAAGAAACGATATTCAATTGTCCTCCCATACTATCGACTCTTTCTTTTATATTAATTAAACCATAATTTCCATGCTTTTCAAGTTCAGGCTCAAAGCCGACACCATCATCTGCTATTCTTAGTGAAATATTATTATCTGTTTCTTTTAAATAAAGTTCAAGATGATCCGCATGAGCATGCCTTAAAGTGTTTGATAAAATTTCTTGTGTCATTCGAAAGAGATTGTCTTCATTACCTGGAATAAGACTTACATCATCTAATTCCCAGTGAATATTTAGAGATATTTTCGAATCCAATTCCTTTAATAAATTTAAAATTCCTTCTTTTAAAGAACGTCCTTCTAAATTAACTGGTCTTAAATGTAACAGCAGTGCACGCATTTCTACTTGAGCTTCATTGATTACTTTTTCAATTGTTTTTAATTGCTTTATAATTACATCTCGTTCTACATTGCTATTTTCGGTCAAAGCGGCCAACATCATCATTGATGCAAACAATTGTTGACTAACAGAATCATGAAGTTCCCTTGCAATACGATGGCGTTCTGCTTCTAAAATTTCTTCCTTTGTTTCATCATTATCAACTACTCTTCTTAATGCTGACATCTCTTGAACTTCTTGATTTAATAGAACAATTTTTTGACGTATTGTATCTATAGCGTGTCGATAACCATCCACAGAAAATTTCATTTCTAAAATATTCAATGTATCTACTTCAAAAATTGGATGACGATAATTTCCCACAGCAATCCATTGCAAACGTTCAGAAATGTTTTTTTCAATCATTCGATCTATATAAGCATATAAAACTGAAAAAATCGCAATTAATATTAATACAAATCCAATCAAAATAAAAAATGTTTTTAAATTTGATAAAACTAATATTTGATTATAATTAATTAGTTCAGATAGAAAATAAGTAATCCCAAATAATAATAAGCCCGTATAGATTAATAAAATGACACCGTATTTAACCATTCGCTCCAAACGAATCATAAAACAATCACCTCAAAATCTCCAAATAAATTATTTGAAATGATTTTTACTCGTTTTGTTGCTGTATCAAAATTAAAACTGTAATATTGTCCGATTTCATTTCTTAAATGATCCGTTTGTTCTAAAAATTGCACATCGCTTAGTACGGAATGATGTTTTAAAGATACTCCCATGCCAGGTGGTACAATAACTTTTGTATCACCAAAAGCTTTGTTGATGACAATATAGTTATCACCATTTGGAAGAATAGTATGTCCTAAATCAATTATCATATCTCCTGCTAAAGAATTAAATGTCATATCATCCCACTCAAAGCGTTTATTAATGAGGATACGATCACCAATCCACTTTTGTTTAAAATTCGTACGATTAGACTCAGGAAATTTTGTTTTTAAACTGACTAATTGTGCCAATTTATTACGGCGTCCACTAAGATTACTAAAGCTTAAAAATACATACGTTGCAGTAAGGACTAATATAAACCATGAGTAAATATTAGCTAAACTTGCACTGAAAATTAAAAACACGCCTAGAATAATCAATAAATTAATACCTTTTTTATTAAATCGTGAACGACGCCACCATCCTAAAATAATTAGAAAAAAGCCTCCGATAACTAGATTGAATAAAACGGAATCTTGACAAATAGAGTATCCTAATAAAGCAAATAAAATTATCTCTAATATTATAAAGACTTTAAACATATTTTTTTGCTTAAACATTTTTTGTCCTCCTAAATATAAAGCTTTTATTTCATTATAAAAGAGACTTGCTATTTAGCAAGTCTCTTTAGACTTAAACATTTCTCATACTAAAGTCTTAGTTTAGATCTGTTCAATTTTAGTTATCATAACACGCATTTTTCCACCTGGTGTATCGATTGAAACTTCTTCATTTAATTTTCGACCAATTAATGCTTTAGCGATTGGTGAATCATTTGAAATTTTCCCCTCTAATGGATCAGACTCAGCTGAACCTACAATCGTATAGCTTTCTTCTTCATTAAAGTCAAGATCTTTAAATGTTACACGACGTCCTAAACTTACTTCGTCTTTAGCGATATTTTGATCATCAATAATT
This sequence comes from Atopobacter phocae ATCC BAA-285, assembly GCF_000526675.1. Lineage (GTDB taxonomy): Bacteria > Bacillota > Bacilli > Lactobacillales > Aerococcaceae > Atopobacter > Atopobacter phocae. The sequence continues at coordinate 22,120 of NZ_JAGN01000001.1, read as the reverse complement.
ACAGCATAACGAATCATTTTTTCTAAAGTTGAAATTCTTCCTTCTACAAAAGCTTGTTCATCTTTTGCTGATTCATATTCTGAATTTTCTGATAAATCGCCATAACTACGAGCAATTTTAATTCGTTCAACAATTTCTTTTCGTTTATTCATAATTAAATCTTCTAATTCTTTTTCTAACTTTTCTTTTCCTTCAAGAGTCATAGGAAATGTTTTTTCTTCCATCAGTTGCATTCTCTCCTTCTTCGACTATTATATTTATTAATATATAAAAATCTTATTATGGTATATATATAGCACATACGATACCAAATTTTTAATTATATTTCAATTAATTTTTTATCATATTATTAGATATTTAAGATCGTTCTAATTTTCGTTGTTAATAAATCAATAGCCACTTGATTCTTTCCACCTTCAGGAACAATGACATCTGCAAATTTTTTAGTTGGCTCAATAAATTGTTCATGCATAGGTTTGACTACACTTAAATATTGTTGAATAACCGATTCTAACGTACGGCCTCTTTCACTAATATCACGTTGTATTCTTCTTATAATACGAATATCGTCATCTGTATCAACATACACTTTTATATCCATTAATTCTCTTAATTCTTGATTTTCTAAGATTAAAATCCCCTCGACAATAATAACATCTCGTGGCTCTTGATGAATTACTTCAGAACTACGTGTATGGCGTTCATAATCATATACGGGTTTTTCAATCGATTCTCCTCGAATTAATTTCTTCAAATCATTGATTAACAATGGTGTGTCAAAGGCTAATGGATGATCATAATTTGTTTTTAAGCGTTCTTCAAATGGAAGATGCGATTGATCTTTATAATAAAAGTCTTGTTCTAACAACATCACTGAAAGTCCTTCAAATTGCTTTAAAATTGAACGACTAACACTCGTTTTCCCACTTCCTGAACCGCCAGTCACACCGATAACTATCGGACATCTACTTTCCATAACTACATCCTCCACTATTCTTATGTCTAAATCATTTGTTAACATATTTTTCTACAAGTTCCATATGCTCTTCATACGATTGAGCGTAATACACTTTTCCTGTTTTAATATCAGCAACAAAATAATAATCTTCAGTTGGCATTGGATTTAAGGCAGCCTGAATAGCTGCTTCACTTGGATTATTAAATGGTCCGACACCTAACCCTGTATGCTTATATAGGTTATATGGAGAATCCACTTCAATATCTTTTAAAGTAACCACTTCTTTATGTTCTCCCAATGCATACAATACTGAAATATCTGATTGTATCATCATATCACTATTTAGACGATTATAAAACACACCAGAAATATGTTTACGATCTTCAATTGTACTTCCCTCTTTTTCAATAAGTGAAGCCAACGTTAAAATTTCGTGGATATTGTATGGCGATTGTTCGACTTGACTGTAATATGGCGTTAAAATCTCATCAGTTTTTTGAAGCATTTTAGTCACAATTCCTTTTAAATCTTCTCCTGGAACAACATCATATGTCGCTGGGAATAAATAACCTTCTAACATATAACGCGTATCTTTAACATTTTTAGTATCCATTAAAAGTTTCGGAAATTGAGCAACTAATTCATCCATAAATGATGAATCTTTCATTAAATTAATAAATTCTTTTTTCTTATAATGCGTAGCATCTTCAATCACGTCCGCAATTTGATCGATACTGTCACCTTCTCGAACTAATAATTTTTTCTGATTCTTAGATGCAGATGAAGCATTTTGTCCGAGAACTTCAATAATTTGATCTAATGTCATTGATGGTGATAAATCATAAAATCCAGCTTGAATATCACCAACATTTTTTGTTTTCATGTATACACTAAAAATTTTAGCATTTCTAATAACGTGTTTATCTTCTAATATTGAAGCGATTTGTCGTTTACCTGTACCATATGGAATCTCTATTTCAATTTGTTTATTTTCAGTACTTACTGGCTTTAAGGCACTTGAAACATAACGATAGCCTAATATCCCTGAAATAAGCAATAAGATAGCAAACACTGTTAAAATAGTTGTTGAAATCCGACGAACAATATACTGTTCTTTTGCTTCTTTTTCTCGTTTCTCAGCCATTTGTTTTTCTAATCGTGTCTGATTATTTTCTTTCATAGATTCTCCTTTTGACTTTAAAAATTCTGTAATTCACAAAAATGGGCGAGGAAATAACTCTCACCCTTTTTAAACGTTATTTTTAAAGTAAATCTTTTTCATCCATAAATGTATTTAATACTTCATCAATCATATCCCATTCTTCTTCTGACTCAATAGGGAATAATTCACCTTGTTTGCCATTTTCATCTTCTACAAATGAGAATGCATGTAATTCGATTGATTCATCGTCTGCTTCTGAAGCTGGATAAACAATGACATAACTTTTTTCAAAGTCTTCTGATTCAAAGCTAAAAAGAATTTGATATAAAACTTCTTGCCCTTCTTCATCAATTATTGTTAAAAAATTATCTTCACTTGATGCTTCAAAAATTTCATCTGCCATGTTTTAATCTCCTCTATTTAAATGTTGATATTATATCAGTTTATTTTTGATCTAAATAATTTTGTAATAGTAAGACAGCAGCTAATTTATCAATAACACCTTTGCGCTTTTGTCTCGAAACATTCCCTTGCTCAATCAACATCCGTTCTGCTTCCATCGTTGTTAATCGTTCATCTTGATAGACAATAGGAAGGTCAATTATTTGACTTAATGCTTCTCCATAAGCTCGGGAGGCATCTGAACGGAATCCTTCTGAATTGTTCATATTTTTCGGTAATCCAATCACAATAGTATCCACTTCATACGCTTCAATTAACTCTAAAACCCGATCTATTCCTAGCTGATTTTTATTTTCATTAATTCGTATCGTTTCGATTCCTTGAGCAGTCCAACCGAATGGATCACTTATTGCAACGCCAACTGTTTTACTTCCAACGTCTAATCCCATTACCCGCATCAGCTATTACGACCCAATTCTCGCATATATGCTTTTACTAATTCTTCTAATATCTCATCGCGTTCATGACGGCGAATCAAGTTACGCGCATCATTGTGACGTGGTATATAAGCAGGATCTCCTGATAACAAGTAACCTACAATTTGATTGACGGATTGATACCCTTTTTCTTCTAATGCATCATAAACAATTTTCAGCGTATCTTCAACAGATTGTTTATGTAAATCATCGAAGTGAAACTGTACTGTTTCATCATTTGAATGCATAAAAACACCTCCACACATTCTTTATAGTCTTTCATTCATTTTACACTGATTACTAGTAAAGGACAAGTTAGAGCAGAGAAACTATCACTTATTTATATTACGTTTGTATGACAAACGTATAGATTAAGCATTTTCTGATAAATATTGTCGTGCTAAATCGAAAGCTTCTGTAATACCTGCAGGGTTTTTTCCACCGGCTTGGCTTAATCGGTCTTTACCACCACCGCCACCTTGAATTGCTTTTGAAATAGCTTTAATCATTTTGTTAGCTGAAAGACCAGCTGATACTTTTTCATCACTCACAGCAACAATTAAGTTAGCTTTGTCTTCAACTTGTAGACCTAGAACTAAAATATCTGAGCTCTTTTGATTACGCCACTCATCAGCTAATTGCATTAAATCTTGCATACTACCTTCATTTCGTTTTAAAGCAATAAAACGAACACCGTTAATTTCTTCAACTTGGTTAAATAATTCTGCAGCCGCTTGATTAATTTGTTTCGCTACAAGAGACTCATATTTCGATGTTAATGCTTTATGTTCAGCTTGCAATTGTTCAATACGTTCTGGTAACTCCACTACTTTTTGAGCTTTTACTAAATGACTTGCTTGATCTAAAATAGTTAATCGTTCACTTAAATATTTAAATGCTTCTTTACTTGTCACTGCTTCAATTCGACGAACTCCTGCACCAATACCTGACTCACTCTTAATTTTGAAAAGTCCAATTTCTGATGTATTAGCTACATGCGTCCCCCCACAAAGTTCATTTGAGTAACCCGCAATATTTACAACTCGAACAACATCCCCATACTTTTCACCAAACAATGCCATTGCTCCTAATTCTTTTGCATTATCTAACGACATTTCTGCTGTATTTACATTTAATGATGCCCAAATTCTTTCATTGACAATTTCTTCCATGCGTTTTAATTCTTCAATTGTTACTTGGCCAAAATGGCTAAAATCAAAACGTAGACCAAATTCATTTACTAATGAACCAGCTTGGTTAGCGTGTTTACCTAATACATCTTTTAAAGCACGATGTAATAAGTGTGTTGCCGTATGGTTTCTTTTAATTAATTGTCGACGGTCAACATCTATAGCTAAGTCATATTCTTCACCCGTTTGCATAAGTGATTGCAATTCAACAATATGTATAGGCTGACCATTTGGTGCTTTTTTAACATCAATTACTCGACCAATTTTTTCGCCGTTTTTATAAATATAACCGGTATCAGCTACTTGTCCACCTTGTTCAGCATAGAATGGCGTTTGTTCAAATATCACTTCAACTTTATTTAATGAAGCATCAGCTGTCTCAATTATTTCACCTTGGTTTAGTATCACTTGTACTTTAGAAATATTTGATACAAAATCATAGCCAACAAATTCACTAGCTACTTTTATATCTCTTAAAATACCATCTTGAACTTTCATGGAGTCATCTGTATGTCGTGCTGAACGTGCACGTTCTTTTTGCGCTTCCATTTCTCTTTCAAAACCTGCTTCATCAACTTTCAAACCTGCTTCAGAAGCATATTCTAATGTCAATTCTAATGGGAAACCATATGTATCATATAAAGTAAATGCAGCTTTCCCATCAATTTCGTTAGCATTGTCTTGTTTTACTTGCTCGATATGTTGATTTAATAATGCTAATCCTTCAGTTAAAGTTTCATGGAAACGAATTTCTTCCGTTTCAATTACTTGTTCGATAAATGAACGATTTTCCACAATTTCAGGATAGAATCCACCCATAATTTGCTCAACAACTGAAACGATTGATTTTAAGAAGACATGGTTAATACCTAATTTATTACCATGCATAACACTTCGACGAATTAAACGACGAATAATATAGCCTCGTCCTTCGTTACTTGGTAATGCTCCATCTCCAATAGCAAAACTCACTGCACGAATATGATCTGCAATAACTTTAAATGAAACATCTGTTACTGGGCTATCACCATATCGAACCGTTGTTAATTTTTGAATCGATTCAATAATCGGCATGAATAGATCTGTTTCAAAGTTTGTTTCTGTATTTTGAATAACACTAACAACACGTTCTAATCCCATTCCCGTATCGACGTTTTTATGTGGTAGTGGTTGATACGTATCATCTGGCATATGATTAAATTCAGAAAATACTAAATTCCAAATTTCTAACCAACGTTCGTTTTCACCACTAGGATAATTTTCTGGATCATCTGGTGCTAAATCAGAGTGTTCTTCTCCACGATCATAAAAAATTTCAGTACATGGGCCACATGGACCGGCACCGATATCCCAAAAGTTATCATCAGTTGGAATAAGGCGTTCAGCTGGAAAGCCAACATCTTTTGTCCAAATATCAAATGTTTCTTGATCTTCTGGATAATACGTAATGTATAATTTTTCAGGCTCGAAATTTAATCCTTCTTCTGACGTTAAAAATTCATACGCCCATGGAATAACATCTTTTTTAAAGTAATCACCAATTGAAAAATTGCCTAACATTTCAAATAGAGTGTGATGGCGAGCTGTTCTACCAACATTCTCAATGTCATTCGTACGAATACTTTTTTGAGAGTTTGTCATTCTTGGGTTTTTAGGTGTTTCTGACCCATCAAAATATTTTTTTAACGTTGCTACACCTGAGTTAATCCATAATAATGTCGGATCATTTACAGGGATAAGTGATGCACTTGGTCTGATTTCATGACCACGGGCCTTGAAAAAATTTAAATAACGTTGTCTTATTTCTGAACTAGTTAACATGAGAATCCTCCACTCGAGTTGTTTAAAATTAATTAATCATAGATTAGTTATAATTGCACTTCATTTTATCGAAATTTCAGCCATTTTTCAATCATTCTTAAGAATGTTTACATTATTCTGGTAATGTCAGTCGAATTATTGGTCGATACGTATGCGAACCTGGTTGCAAAAGATAAGAATCCAGTTCGTCTGCCATTTGCATATCTATATACCGATAATAGTTCATTTGTTTCATATATTTGACGAATACATCGCTACTTTCGTAATCAATCATTCCCCCTTTTAATACACCCGGTTGATCTGTCAATTCAAAAGGCAAAGCGGGATCATTCATTTTTAATCCAAACATATTACGTTGTTGTAGTAATTGATCAAATAGTTCATCATTCAATGGCCAATTTGTTCGATTGCGAAACAAATAGCGTAATCCTGCACTTAAAGCATATTCCCACTCATCTTCACTCATTAATTCCATTCCGAGATAATCCACTTTTCTTCTTATTTCTTTAAATAAAGTGGGTTGAGCCAAATATAAATGATAGTTATCTCCATCTTCTTGGAGTTTAGCCATAATTCGTTGGCCTTTACGAATGTTTGAATCATGTGAAGATAAAGCTTTCATACTATATAGTGAATGCATTTGTTCTTCGCATACTTGACGTATCTCTGACTTTAAATCGTCATGGTTGGAATCAATATCGATTCGACCCGTTACAACATTCATCTGACCGATTAATTGATAACCAATCAATTCTGCTTCCACTTGGACAAACATAGGATCGATATCTACTTGTCTTAATTTACTTAGATTTTTGTGTAATAAGTAATCACGCTTAAGCTTCTCCTCAGCAGTCATTTGCTTTGAAGATTGTGTTAAAAACTCGGAAGGGGTAGATTGTATATTGTCATTAACATCCCATCCTAAAATAACTTGGCGCTGCCCCGGCACAAAAACAAATTCTCGTTGATTAATATAAGCTGAAATCGTTTCAGTTTTAATTCCGCCCATTGAAAATTGTTTAAGCTCAATTTTTTCAACTGCTAATAGAGGGTTGACATATACACGAAGTAGCTGTGTAATCATTAACATTTTTTGTTGTGCAGAAAGTTGACGCCACTTCGGATGATATAATGATTCAAACAGTTCCATACTCATTTTCATTTCCTCCTAAAAAATCACTCGGTTTTAATGAAGCCATGCCAATCATTGGATCAATTTGATTACTTTGAATTAAGTCAATTGTTAAATGATAGTCCATACATTCATCTTTACTTCTTAATTTTTCAGCAGATGAGTCAATCAAATCAAGTGCCTTCACATTTTTATTATTGTTTAATGGCACATGAGTCGTGCTTATGGAATCAGGCTGTTTCTCTTTTTCTTTATCAGAGTCTTGAACCGATTGTTGCGTTTCAATTGTGTTTACAATTTCTCCATACATTAGTCGCAACATAGTTTGTCTTGTTTGCCCTTGCTCACGAATAGCTAGTTGGAAAGCTGAGATGTCTCCTACCAGAATTAATTTTTTTCGACTACGCGTCATCGCTGTATAAAGCAAATGACGCTGTAACATCCGTTGAAACGACATCACTAACGGTATAATTACTACTTCAAATTCACTACCTTGCGCTTTATGAATTGAAGAACAATAGGCCAATGTAATCATTGACCATTCATTACGTGATAAAGTTACTTCAATTTCATCAAATAAAATGGTCAGTTCATCTGATTTCGATTCAGTATCTTTCCCAAGTTGGATTGCTGTTATTTCACCTACATCACCGTTATATATCCCACGTTCTGGATCATTAACTAAGTTGAGAACTTTATCTCGGACTCTAAATACTTGATCCATATATTTTACTTCTCGACGATTATCAGTTAATGGATTTAAATCATTTTGCAACTGCTTATTTAACTGATTAATTCCTGCTGGTGTTTTGTACATTGGCGCAAGTACTTGAACTTGTTGGATCGAATATCCTTGCTTTAATGTCCGTTGAACAATAGTAGAGACAACGTCTTTGACTTGAAACAAATTACTTGGAATAAACGCATGATCTTTCGATTTAACTGTCAATTCATTTGGTAATACACCTTTTCTTACCGCGTGAGACAACTCAACAATCGTTGAATCATCTGCTTGTCGATAAATATGAGTTAATTGCTTTTGTGGTAAAGGTGAAGCATTTAATAAATCTGCAAAGACTTGGCCCGGACTAACGGAAGGTAGTTGATCCTGATCACCTACTAAAATGATTTGGCATCCTAATGGTAAAGATTGAACTAATCGATTCATTAACCACGAATCAACCATGGACATCTCATCAATAATAACCAATTCTACTTCCTCTAAGTTTTGATTCTCTGAAAAAGATTCATTTGTTTCTGAAACATCACTTTCCGAACCGGATAATCCAAGTAATCGATGAATTGTAGTTGCTGGTATATTAACGCTTTCTTGCATTCGTTTAGCCGCCCTTCCAGTCGGTGCAGCTAAACGAATAGGTGAACGCGTAAATTTTTGATCTTTACGTGGCAGCTCAACCTCGTACAATCGTGCATAAGTTTGGACAATTCCATTGATTAAAGTTGTTTTTCCCGTACCCGGTCCCCCAGTAATTAAAAAGACCGGCGAATTTAATGCCGAGAGAAGGGTTTCTTTTTGATGCTTATCGTATGTCACATGATCTTCTTCTTCATGTTGTTTCAATACTTTTTCAGCTCGTTTTTTTTCTTTTTCAGTCAACAATGTTTTTCTTTGACTAAATCGCTCTAACTGATTGAAAATTCCAAGTTCAGCGTAATACAAACTTGGAATAGTTAGATTGCCGTTAAAGATGACAATCGTTCCTTGACGAACAGCTGTTTCAAGGGCATGAATAATTGGCTCATCTTCGATAATAAATCGTTGAGAGTCTTCTAACAAACGAATAGTCGCATCAAACACCACAAGTCGATCTAATAAAGTGTGACCATTTTGATAACAGCCTAACTGAATAGAATAGAATAAAGCACCAATTAAACGACGCTCATCATCGGGCGGAATATTCAAATTTTCACCCATTTGATCACATTTTCTAAAACCAAATCCATCTACTTCTTCTAAAATTTGATATGGATTATTTTGAATGACATTCAACGTATCATCTTTATAGCGTTGCCATAATTTTTGAGCTTCATGCGGTTTTAATCCGATTTTAGCTAATTCAATCATAATATAATCCGTACCGATTGCTTCTTTTAACTCTTCTAAAAAAATCTGTTGTTTTTTTAATGGGAAATTTTTGATTCCTTGAATTCTTTCCGGTTCTGATAAAAGAATATCTAAATCATTGTCCCCGATTGCTTCTACTATTCGCTCAGCTGTAACTTCTCCTACTCCTTTAAAACGAGAGCTACTTAAAAATGATACTAATCCTTCTGAACCAATGCTTTCTTGTTCATATTGTTCCACCTTAACTTGTTCGCCATATTTAGGATGGTGCACCAATTGCCCAACAATTCTATAGCGACTTTCTACGTGCAACTGGCCAAAGTATCCTGTAATCGTTAATTCTTCGGGTAACTCTTGATCAGGTGAGTCAATCACATCAACTAAAGCTACTTTATAAAGTGAATCTGGACTTTCGAAAAATATTGCCTTAATTTCTCCTGTAAAAGTAATTGCCACTGACTCACCTCTTTCTATTTATTATATTAAATCAGGTATCTATTGATATGGTAAAACTACTTCATCTTTGAAGGCGCGATCAATTAATCCGCCACCTAAGCATTCTCGGTCATTATAAAAAACGACGGCTTGTCCTGGTGTGATCGCTCGAACAGGTTGGTGAAATACTACTTTTACCTTAGTTGGATCATCTTGATTTGGATAGACTGTAACGGGTGTATCCTCTTGACGATATCTGAACTTTGCAGTACATTCAAACGGCTCTGTTTTTGTTTCATTAGTATAAGAAACTTGACTAGCTGTTAACTTATCAGCATACAGTTGCTCATGATGGTACCCTTGTCCTACATAAAGAATTTTTTTATTAAAATCTTTACCTATAACAAACCATGGCTCATTTGATTGACCCCCACCGCCAATTCCTAATCCATGACGTTGCCCAATGGTATAATACATAAGTCCTTGATGTGTACCTTTTTTCTCTCCATCAATCGTTAGCATATCACCTGGCTGGTTAGGCAGGTAATTACTTAGAAATTGATTAAAGTTCTTTTCACCAATAAAACATATACCGGTAGAATCTTTTTTCTTAGCGGTAGCTAGTTGAGCACGTTCTGCAATTTTACGAACTTCTGTTTTTTCAATCTCTCCTAATGGAAAAATTGCTCGTTGCAGTTGTTCTTGATTCAACTGACTTAAGAAATACGTTTGATCTTTATTTCCATCATGTCCTCTTAAAAGATGTGTATGCCCTTCTTGATCACAGACTGCCTTGGCATAGTGCCCCATAGCTATATAATCCGCACCTAATGTTAAAGCATAATCAAGAAAAGCTTTAAATTTAACTTCCTTATTACACATAATATCAGGGTTAGGCGTACGTCCAGCTTTATATTCTGCTAAAAAATACTCAAATACACGATCCCAATATTCCTTTTCAAAATTAACTGAATAATAAGGAATACCTATTTGTTCAGCTACTGCTTCTACATCTTTATAATCTTCAGTTGCCGTACAACGGCCAAACTCGTCAGTATCATCCCAGTTTTTCATAAATAATCCGATGACATCATAACCAGCTTCTTTCAGCAATAAGGCTGCAACCGAAGAGTCGACTCCCCCACTCATACCTAAAACCACTCGAATATTTTTATTCTCTGGTCTAGGTGTCAGTAGTTCGTCACTTTGTACAATTTGACGTTCCATTCTATCACCATCATTTCTTCAATTATTATCGATTCGATTTGAAGGTCGAATGACTTACTTATTATACCATGTTCTATTCATTTTCAACAAAAATGCTTATAACGTGTATCATATTCTTTTAAATAAAATAAAGACAGTCTAAATGACTGTCTTATATGCTTCAATATTAATGTTCATAACTTACTTTCAACTTCATATAGGCATCTTGATTCATATTTGGGATAGTTTGTAACGCGATAAAACTCATAATATACAAAGCGGATAAAAAAATCATAACTGCTTGAACACTATATCCATCCATTAACCAGCCAATAATGAGTGATGAAAACCCACCAACTGCTCGTCCTACATTTAAAATAACATTATTTGCTATTGTTTGAATGGATTGATCATATAACCGCGCTACAATCGCACCATAACCTGGAAACATCCCATTTACAAAAAATCCCATCGTTGCTCCTGCAATCAATAACGCGTTATCAGAATGAACCCAGCTAAATAAATACACGCTAATCGCTGAGATGATTAGAAACACACTAAAACTGATACGTGGTCCAAATGTATCCAACAGTCTGCCAAAGGTTAACATGCCTAAAGACATACCTAGAATAGTTGCAATCATCCATAACGAAGAATTTTTTACACTTAATCCACTTTGTGCTTGCATGATGGTTGGTAACCAATTCATCATACCAAAATATCCTGCAATTTGAACGGTTGTCATAATCATTAGCATTATAGTTTGATGGGCTAAACGTTTTGTTTTAAAGAGATCGCTTATTTTTGGTTTAGAATGACCATTTAATAACTTTTCTGAGGGATTCAATTCTTTCTCATCAGTAATCAGAAAATGAAGCATACTAACGATAACTAAAGGAAATAGTCCGAATAAGAACAGTCCACGCCAACCTAATGAAGTTAAAAACACACCTGCTATAAGGGCTGAAACAATCGATCCCACTTGTCCAGCTATTCCATTCCAAGCAGCAATCCTCCCCATACGATCGACTGGAACAAAACGAGACATGATTGCTAAAGCCAAACCATACTCACCACCTACTCCGATTCCTGCAATAAATCGGAATAAATATAATGTGTAAATATTTTGGACAAAGAAGATTCCAGCTGTAGCTAAACTAAAGATGATTAGTGTTATTTTGAAGACCTTCAATTTATTATGTCGATCGCCTAATACACCAAAGAATAGTCCACCTAACAACATGCCTAAATTTGTAATGGTTGCTATTAATCCTGCTTGAGCGCCATTTAAACTTAAATCTGCCATAATACTTGATAACGAGAAAGCTAAAAACATAACGTTTAGATCGTCTGTTCCTGATGCGATGATACTTAAAATGACAAGTCGCCATTGATTTTTTGTTATTTTCATTATTATTCTCCTTAAATGAGTACTCTCTGTTACTCGTTATTTAATAAGTGATTGAATTGTTATTGGTAGTTTTTATACCATTCTAAAAAAAGTTCGACTTCGTTTTCATTCAAAAAACCATTTTTCTTAGCTATATGAATAAGTGAGTTAATGTTTGACAAGGAATGATAAGTCATGTGTGCTTGATCAAATTGTTCACGGGCTTGTTTAAATTCATAAGAAAAAATTGAGACAACACCAACCACTTTATTTGTTTGACTTACGATTTTAGCAGCATCTAGTACACTTTTTCCAGTTGAAATCAAATCCTCAACTAATACCACTTGGTCATCAGGATTTAAATGTCCTTCAATTGCTTGCTTTCGTCCATGTTTTTTAGCGCTACTACGAACATAAATCATAGGCAGATTTAATCGTTCACTAACCCACGCAGCATGAGGAATACCAGCAGTAGCTGTTCCTGCAACTACATTTGCTATTGGATACTTGATTCGAATTAAATCAGCAAGTGCATCGGCCACTATATTTCTTTCGTTTGGATAACTTAATATTTGGCGATTATCGCAATATATTGGACTTAGTATACCACTTGCCCATTGAAATGGTGTTGTTAGATTTAAAAGTACAGCTTGCTTCTCCAATAAAATTTGAGCAATTATTTCTGACGTCACAACTAATCTCTCCAATCTTTCAAATATTTGCGATACATTTCAACTGGCTCTTTGGCCTTTATAATAGGGCGTCCGACAACAATTAAATCGCTTTGATGAACTTTAGCCTGTTTAGGCGTTGCAATACGATGCTGATCGTCATGAATCGATTGCTCCATTCTTATACCAGGAGTTAAAACGATAAATGAATCATCTGTTGCTTGTTTAATGGCTTCTACTTCGTGAACTGAAGCAACTACTCCGTCAACACCCGCATCATAGGCCATTTTTGCTAATTGAATTGTTGAATCCGTCATACTAACTTCTTTGAATCCTAATTGTTGTAACATATCTTCTGAAGTTGAAGTAAGTTGAGTTACTGCTAAAATCTTAGGATGAAATCGTCCTTTATTTCGTCCATTAATAGCTGCTTTTAACATTGTCATTCCACCCAAGGCATGAACAGTCAAATACTTTATAGGCAAGTTACTCAGTTGTTCAACCGCCAATTCTACCGTGTTTGGAATATCATGACATTTCAAATCAAGAAAAATGTGATGCCCCCTTTGAGCAAGGTTCTCAATCATATCAGCACCACTTCTAAAATATTCTGCCATACCGATTTTCACACTAATAGATTGTCCTTTAAATTGATTTAAAAAATCAAAACATTCTTCTGTTGAATCGAAATCTAATGCGACAAACAATGTTTCCATATTTCCCTCCTCTTCATCTTCAAACAAAAAAACATCTGAGCCATTCTGCCCAGATGCTTGAAAGTTTATTAATTCATTTGAAAAATAAGTTGAGTCATACAAAAATATTGCTCAACCGTTACAATCCATAAGAATAATACTTTTCATGCCTCACTGGACAGAATTAAAGTGTGGAGTCTCGCTCCTTTAAAGAGAATACTGAAAATAATAAATAATGTCAATCTTTTTATGAATATTGTTGGCGATTTCGATTAATTCGTTTTTTAGTTAAATAAAACGTATAGATTAATGGAATATTCGCACCAAACCATGCTAAAGGACTTGATAAAGCAACTCCTTTAAATCCGATATAACGAACTAATACAAATGCAGCTAATATGCGCATCGCCAGCTCCATAAAACCCGCCAATGTTGGCACAAAAGTTTGTCCCAATCCTTGCAACGTACTTCGATAAATAAACAATAGCGATAATAGTGAGTAAAAACCTGCAACACAATAAAAGTATTCACGTCCAAAGTGAATTACTTCGACTGCAGCATTACCCACAAATAATAAAATTAATTGCTCGGCTAACAAAATAAAGATAATTCCCATAATGATTGATATGGAGACCGATATTTTAATACAACTTGTAACACCTTCCCACATACGTTCATATCGATGTGCACCATAGTTTTGTCCAATATAGGTTGCCATGGTTATACCAAAGCTCATTAAAATCATAATACCAACTTGATCAATTTTTTGAGCAGCAGTATAAGCTGCGATTGCATTAGGTCCTAAACCATTTAAAGCAATCTGAACACTAACTGACCCAACGGCTATAATTGATGTTTGAATCCCCATTGGTAATCCAATCCGAACGTGTTCTTTAAGTTCTTTGTGGGTTAATTTCCAATCTTCTCGTCGTGGAAGTAAAATAGGTACACTTCTAAAAATATAAATAAAGTTTGCAATCGTTGCTACTAAAATCGAAGCAATTGTCGCATACGCTGCACCTACTACTCCCATGTTAAAATGAACAATTAGTACAATATCTAAAATAATATTTAAGAGAGAAGTAATCATTAAAAATATAAGTGGTTTTTTACTATCACCTAAAGATCTTAAGGTGTTCATTCCTACGTTAAATAATAAAATAATCGGAATGCCCGCAAAAATAACTTGAATATAAGCAATCGATTGTTCAATGATTTCCGGTGGTGTTTTCATAATGTGTAATAATTGTTTTACAATCATTAATGAAAAAATTGTTAATCCAATTGAAACTAATATGCCTACAATAATATTCGCTGCAAAGCTACGTCTTAATCCTCGGTAATCTTTTGCACCAAACTTTTGAGCAATAGGAATAGCTAAACCACTCGTAGTCCCTTGAACAAATCCTAATATTAAAAACATCAAACTACCTGTTGCTCCTAAAGAAGCTAAGGCATTAACTCCTAGGGTTCGACCAACAATAAATGTGTCGACCATATTGTATACTTGTTGAAAGACATTGCCAATCAATAAAGGAATGGCAAAAGAAATTATCAATTTCGCCGGCTTCCCTTTGGTCATGTCTTGCGCCATCTCTTTCACCTCTTCCTTTACTAAAAAAGATTATTCGGAAACTTTTTCTAATATATGTGCTGCTTCAAAGTTTTCTAATGTGTATTGAATACGCTCTAGAGCCATTTCATGATGATCTAATTTTAATAAATCAACTGGTAAAAAACGATTAGCTCCTACTACTTGTATGGATAATAATTCTTTTTCTAAATGGATGAATACGCGCAATTCTAGTCCACGTTTTGGTTCACTAGGAACATCCAAACTTCTTAAATATTCAAACCGTCCACCATTTCCCGGCATAAAGCCATTATCTCTTAATGTGTATTTTTTACATTCTGGATGAATTCGATAGACTGGACTAATTCCTTTTAATTGTGCTGTTTGACTTGCCATATAATCGCCTCTTTCTATGTTTTATATAGTTTACCATTTTTTAATTCGTTTGTATTCAGACGCAAGAAAATCAACTAAATATTTGACTTCTTCTTGTGTTGTTTCACGACCAAAAGAAATACGAATCGCTTCATTGACACGTGGATTGTTTTCTCCAAACATAGCCAATAAAACTGGACTATTTTGCAGACTACCCGCACTACATGCTGATCCAGCAGAAATAGCAATGTGCTTTAAGTCAGATAAAATCATCCACTGACTTGCTTGTATCCCATTAAAAGATATATTCCAAATATGCGGGCTATGATGTCCTTGATGTCCATTTAAAAGAAAATCAATTTCTTGCTTTAATCCATGATCTTCTAATCCATTAATTAAAATATCACCTAACTCTTTATAATGTGCTAAGCTCTTAGACACTGTTGATTGAACAGTATGTAATGCCTGAGCTAATCCCACAATATATGGAAGATTCTCTGTTCCAGCTCTTCTCCCCTGTTGTTGGCTTCCCCCACGCATAATAGGTATAAATCGATGAGGCTCTTTCACATACAGTATCCCAATTCCCTTTGGCGCATTAAATTTGTGCCCTGAAAAAGAAGCAAAATCAACGCCCCATTCACTCAAATCAATCGCCATTGTATTAATAGCTTGTACACTATCTGTATGAAATAGAATAGGTTCACCTTGATCGTTAATTTTATTTTTTAAAACACTATGAATCGATTTTATCGGAAATCGAACGCCAGTTTCATTGTTTACAGTCATTATACTTACGAGACGTGTATCAGGACGTAATGCTTTAATGACATCTTCAGCAGTAATTAATCCTGATGAATCAACTTTTAAAAATGTGACATCGAATCCGTGATCTTTCAAAATGGAAACACCGTTTAATACAGAAGGATGTTCTACACTGGATATAATAACGTGTCCAGTTTTATAACGTTCTAAAATATAATGAAATACACTATTATTACTTTCTGTCGCTCCACTCGTTATAATAATTTGCTCGGGAGCTACATTTAAATCAAGTGCCATTTGTGCAATCGCTTCTTGCATAATTCTCTTAGTTGATTTAGCCCCCTGATAAATTGCAGAAGGATTCAACCAACTATTTTTAAGATGAGAGGATATCGTATCTGCTACATCTTCTGACACTGGCGTGGTTGCTGCATGATCAAAGTAGTACATCGTATGTTCACTCCTTCTTTTTGTGATAAGATATTATCAACTCATTAATTATACTAAAATTTGAAATGAAATGAAATGAAACGAATCTACTACATACAAAGGAGTTTAATATGAATCAGCCTTTAGCTCATCGCATGCGTCCACAAAAATTAGAACATGTAATCGGTCAAACTCATCTAGTGGCCCCTGGAAAAATTATTCATCGAATGGTGGAAGCTAAACGACTCCAATCGATGATTTTATATGGTCCACCCGGAATAGGAAAAACAAGCATTGCTAGTGCCATTGCAGGAGCTACTCACTTTTCTTTTCGTCGCTTAAATGCAGCAACTGACACGAAAAAAGATTTAGAACAAGTTATTATAGAGGCTAAAATGAGTGGAAGCATCATTTTATTACTGGATGAAATTCATCGACTTGATCGAGTAAAACAAGATTACTTATTACCACACCTTGAAAGTGGAAAAGTTATTTTAATTGGTGCCACTACAGAAAATCCTTATTTAACCATTCATCCAGCTATTCGAAGTCGAACACAAATTTTTGAACTACATCCATTAACGATTGACGATGTAAAACTCGCTATTGAACGTGCTCTAGAAGATTCAGAAAATGGTCTAGGAGAATTAAATATTCAAATAGATGAAATAGCCTTAAAACATTTTTCAGAAGGAACGCATGGCGATTTACGTCAAGCACTTAATGCTTTAGAATTAGCTGCTTTAAGTACTTTGCCTGATAAACATGGAGTTATTCATTTAACGCTAGAGGTTGCTGAAGAAAGTCTTCAAAAAAAAGCAATTAGTCACGATGCAAAAGGAGACTCGCATTACGACGTGATTTCTGCTTTTCAAAAGTCCATTCGTGGTTCTGATGTAGATGCCGCTTTACACTATTTAGCACGCTTAATTGATGCGGGCGAACTAGCAACAATTGCTCGTCGCTTATTAGTTATTGCTTATGAAGATATAAATTTTGGCAATCCGAGTGCGTGCGAAAGAACCGTTTCAGCTGTCAACGCTGCATTACAACTCGGCTTTCCAGAAGCACGCATTCCTCTTGCACATGCTGTTATAGATTTAGCACTTTCACCTAAATCAAATTCCAGCTTAATCGCAATTGACAAAGCGTTAAATGATTTACATAACGGAAAAACAGGGTTTGTTCCTAAACATCTTCAAGATGCTCACTATAAAGGCGCTCGTGAACTTAATCGTGGAATCTCTTATCAATACCCTCATGATTTTCCTGATCATTTTGTCAAGCAACAATATTTACCAGATCATTTAGTTGGAACTAAATATTTTATACCTGATCCTACAAGTAAATATGAACAAGCCTTAAAACAACAATTAAATCGTTTCACACCATAACAAAAACCGGACAAACTTAACGTTTGTCCGGTTTTTGTTATGAATTTTATTTCCAAAAGTCTAATAACGAATCGTCTAATCCAATATTTCGCGCAATAAATACTGGTTCTTTATTCGCACGCCGCTGTTTAGTGTAATCATTTAAAACTTTAATTGCAATTGGACTTAATATTAAAATTGAAGGTAAATTGATTAATGCTAATAGAGCCATCAATAAATCTGCTACGTGCCAAACAAATCCTTGTTCTTGTAGCGCTCCAACAAAAATGAGAACGACTGCAATTAAATGATAAATAATCATAATCGACTTTCTTGGAACTTTTCCTAAAATATACGTTAAGTTTGAATCAACATAAAACAAATTACCGATTAAAGTGGTGAAACCAAATAATGATAAAGACATAGTGATAAAATAATTGCCCCAACTTCCCATAAATGTACCTAGTGCCATTTGAATATATAAAGCACCTGATAATTCTGGTGCAGGTACAATACCTGAACTTAAACACATAAAAGCCGTGGCCGAACAAATAATAATAGTATCTATAAACACTGAAATCATCTGAACTAAACCTTGTTTAACTGGGTGTGATACTTGTGCAACAGCCGCAGCATTAGGGGCAGAACCAATCCCAGCCTCATTTGAGTACAACCCTCGTTTAATTCCATACATCATACTAGATCCGGCAATCCCACCAAAAATGGCTTTAAAATCAAATGCATCTTGCATAATTAGACGTAAAACAGTTGGCATATATGAAAGGTTGGTAGCAACCATGATCAACGACATTGTCACAAAGACAATTCCCATCATTGGAACTAAAAATGAAGTGAATTTAATAATTCGTTGTCCACCGCCAAATAAGCAGTATCCTGTTACAAGTGATAAAAATCCACCAACTAATATTGGCGTAACACTTGCGTCATAAAATTCATATACGCGAAAACTATCTTGCATATTGTATGCTGCTAACATATTAAAACCAACTGCATAAGTCAAAATAAGAAAGACAGCAAAGATCACGCCAAGTTTTCTATTTTTTAATGCAATTTCAATATAATAAGCTGGTCCACCGTAACTTTGGTTGTATAAATTTTTTCGTTTATATATTTGCGCCAATGTAGATTCAATGAATGCACTAGCTCCACCGATAACAGCCACTAGCCACATCCAAAATACTGCGCCATACCCTCCTAAACAAAGTGCAGTTGACACACCTACAATATTACCTGTTCCCACGCGTGAAGCGGTAGAGACCATCAATGCTTGAAACGATGAAACACCATTTCCCTCACTTGGACGTTCCATAATTACGCGAAGTCCTTCTTTTAACAATCGGACTTGAATCAATCGTGTTCGAAATGTGAAAAATAACCCCGTCCCCAGCAATAGGATAATTAAGATAGGAAAATAAAGCACATCAGTTACAGGTTGTATAATTTTATCGATATATTCGATCATTCCACCACTCCTTTTAAAAGTTAATCAATTTCTAATGTAACAGATTTTTTTTATATCAACAAGTTTTTTTAACAATCAATCTAATAAAAAAGATTCATAAATTGATAAATTGTTTAAAATATGATATATTGTTTTTGTAGAAATCTGAGATGTTCGTGGCATTCTTAAAGTGTTGACCGAACATTTACTATTTTTTTGGGATTTGTGTATGTGTTACTAATAACAAGCCATTTCACATGGAAGTTAGCTGTTACACGCGACAGAACCCACCTGCTTATACGCGGGTTCAAACTCTACGGATGCATTACACGGCATCATCGGAAATCTACCTTTTATAGTACTTAAAAAGCACGGCGCTTGCCGTGCTTTTATTATTTGAAAATTATTCTTTTTTTGTTAAAGTATGAGTAAGACCACTAAATAAGGATTGGAGATTATCATGTTAAGTTGGCTGAAAGACTTTTTATCACCTAATGACCTTACTATCATAAATTTTGGAGATAGTTTAACCTATCGTTTTGAAAATGCATCTTCTCATTTATTAACACTTAAACTAAAGCAAATGCTGCCTGAAATTAATTGGATTAATTCAGGAGTAAATGGGAACACAATATTACAGGCTAAAGAACGATTTGAACGGGATGTACTTAGTCATCATCCTGATATAGTTACTTTTATGTTTGGCAGCAATGATGCCAGTATGGACCGAAATGTTCCGGTGGAGGCATATCGACGTACTTTAAATGAAATGATTGAAATATTAGGTAAAGAGCGAGTTATTTTAATTACGCCCCCACCTGTTGATGAATCTAAACAAATGGGGAAACGCACAAATGAACGAATTAACTGGTATCGTCAAGTGGTTTTAGAAATTGGACGAGAACAAAAAATTCCCGTGATCGATCTATATAATGTTTTCTATGAGCATTCTGATTTTCCAAATATTTTAAAAGGAAAGAAAGATGATGGACTACATTTTGGAGAATCCGGTTATAATTTATATGCTGCTTCGATTGTCAAAATGCTGAAAACTCAATTTTTAAAATAAAGAGAAGCGACTTCGCTCCTGTTCATTAAATATAAATTGTGATATAATTATCTTATAAAAGGCATACATGATTTGACTTTAAGTCGAATAATTAAAAAATAGAGGAGTGGTTCACATGTTACCTCAATACAAAAAAATATTAGTACCCATCGACGGATCAGATGAAGCATTTTTAGCTTTTAAAAAGGCTGTAACTGCAGCTCGGGACAATGATTTGCGTAAATTAGTATTAGCACATATTATTGATACAAGAACCCTTCAGACACCTACAGGATTTGATGGTGATTTCACTGATGAAATTATTCAACAAACTCAAAACATTTTTAACGAGTACACTCAATATGCCAAAGAACATGGTGTTGATCAAATTGAAACTGTTATTGAATATGGTTCACCTAAGACCATTATTTCCAAAGACTTACCCAAACGATACAACGCTGATTTAATTATGATGGGTGCAACTGGTTTAAATGCAGTTGAGCGCCTATTAATCGGATCAGTTTCATCGTACGTTATTTGCCACGCTATATGCGATGTATTAATTGTTCGAACAAACGAAGAAAATTAAATAAAATATATAAAAAGAAGACTATTCTATTTAGTCTTCTTTTATTTTTAAAAAAAAGATTGAAGCAATATTATTTATCGCTTCAATCTTTTATATCATCGCTGTTTATTTTACACTATGCACTACTCCTGGATCTAGCCCCTGAGACTCTTGAATGAAATTTGGCGAACCTTTTACAATAATCAATAATCAATAAAAAATAGAGTTGAGGCCTTCGGTCATCAACCCTATAAATTATAAAACTTCTAAAACAAGGGTATCTATAGCTCATGTCAAATATGGAAAATTATTACTTCTCACAATAATAACTTTTAAAAATTAGTCTTTATATAATTTTTTAATGAGAGCGACATTTTCTCATTACCTACAAGGTGATAGAGATATAAAGAATGTAAAAAATATTTTTTTACTTCTTCTTTTTCCGAAAAGCTTTCACTAACATTTCCGAGTAAACAATACAAGTCTGGCAATAAGTAGTAATGATTATGCTTCTTACAAATATCAATTGTTTCCAAAATTTCTAAAATCGTTTCATCTAATTTATTTTCTAACCACAAATGATGACAATGATTATATCTTACTTTTATCAATAGCTCTAAATCGTCAATATGATTTATGTTAGAATTGCTTAGTTGAAAAATAATGGTACGATACATATTTTCACTACTTTCTTTATTGCCAGAAAGAGAATAAAAGTTTAATAAACTATTTGAAAATTTATAATAATCACGTTCTACATATGTCAACTTACTAATTATAGACTCTAATTTTTTTATATTCTTCCTTTTTTTAGTCAAGTCCATAATCTTGTGTAAAAGTTTCTAGTACAATGTTCTATACTCTCTTACTGGTTAAACTTGATATACTTTCTTTTAGAACTGA